>NZ_JAVJQP010000126.1:0-60689 GCF_040218875.1 Coleofasciculus sp. D1-CHI-01 | reverse complement strand
AGGGGTTTTCAAGTTGGTGAGGTACATTATTTAATGTATACCTTATCCCTGAGTAATCATCCTTTTCTGGTCATCTAACTGTATCTGACAAACCAGCAATCTGCCGTAAAAGCTCTGAACCCGTTTTAACGGGTTTTAGCTTTAAGCCCGTAGACGCGGAGCGGCTTCTCGTAGAGTACTTTAGTTCCGGGCTATAATGCTAGGTCAAATCAGATACAGCACCGAGAGAAATTCTATGGTAAGCGTTCACTGCCAACAATAAACAGCTTGAGAAGACAGTACCCTTGACCTATGCAACAGGCAGACAGAACAGGACAGCCGTACTTGAAAAATTCTAACCTGAACTGCCAAAATGCCAGCAAACCCTTATAGAGGAGACAACTAGAATGCTAGAAGCCTATCGCCAACATGCAGCCGAACGCGCCGAACTCGGCATTCCCCCCCTACCCCTAGATGCCAAGCAAACCACAGAACTGTGTGAACTGCTGAAAAATCCGCCACCGGGGGAAAAAGAAACCCTCATGCACCTAATTCGCGATCGCGTTCCTCCGGGTGTTGACGAAGCCGCCTATATCAAAGCAGGCTTCCTCACCGCCATTGCCAAAGGAGAAATCACCAGCCCCCTAATCAGTCACCAAGGTGCCGTAGACCTATTAGGCACAATGGTAGGCGGTTACAACGTCCAATCCTTAGTCGATTTACTCAAATCCCCAGACAACCCCTTAGGGTATGAAGCCGCCGTGGAACTGAGTAAAATTACCTTGGTGTATGATGCCTTCAACGATGTCCTCGCCCTCTCAGAGGTCAATCCCTACGCCAAACAGGTGGCTGATGCTTGGGCAAATGGGGCATGGTTTATCCGCCGTCCCAAACTCCCCAAAGCCATCAACGTCACCGTCTTCAAGGTTCCCGGAGAAACCAACACCGATGATCTTTCTCCCGCTACCCACGCCACCACCCGCCCGGATATCCCCCTCCACGCCTTAGCCATGCTGGAATCCCTGATGCCGGATGCCTTAGAAACCATTGCCAAGCTCAAAGAAAAAGGCTATCCTGTGGCTTACGTTGGCGATGTTGTCGGTACAGGCTCCTCCCGTAAATCCGCGATTAACTCCGTACTTTGGCATATTGGCGAAGATATTCCCTGCGTTCCCAACAAACGCGCAGGCGGGTATATTTTAGGGAGTGCGATCGCGCCGATCTTCTTTAACACTGCCGAAGACTCCGGTGCATTACCCATCGAGTGCGATGTCACCAAGATGGAAACCGGAATGGTGATTACTATCCACCCTTATAAAGGCGAAATCACCAACGAAGCTGGCGAAGTCATTTCCACGTTTAAACTCAAACCCGAAACCATCCTGGATGAAGTCCGCGCAGGTGGGCGTATTCCTCTATTAATTGGGCGGAGTCTCACCGATAAAACCCGTGAAGCCCTGGGATTAGCCCCCAGTACCCTCTTCACTCGTCCCACCATGCCAGAGGATAGCGATAAAGGCTTTACCTTGGCACAGAAAATGGTGGGCAAAGCTTGCGGCTTACCCGGAGTGCGTCCCGGTATGTCTTGCGAACCTTTAATGACTACCGTTGGTTCCCAAGATACCACGGGTCCCATGACACGAGACGAACTCAAAGAACTCGCCTGTCTGGGATTCAGCGCTGATTTAGTCATGCAGAGTTTCTGTCATACCGCCGCCTATCCCAAACCCGTAGATATTACCACTCACAAAGAACTCCCCAACTTCTTCTCCACTCGTGGCGGTGTCGCTTTGCGTCCAGGGGATGGGATTATTCACTCCTGGTTAAACCGGATGTTATTACCCGATACGGTAGGCACAGGTGGCGACTCCCACACCCGTTTCCCCTTAGGCATTTCCTTCCCCGCTGGTTCCGGGTTGGTCGCATTTGCAGCAGCCTTAGGCGTAATGCCCTTAGATATGCCCGAATCCGTCTTAGTCCGGTTTACCGGTGAATTGCAACCCGGCGTCACCCTGCGGGATATTGTCAATGCGATTCCCTATGTGGCGATTCAACAAGGCAAATTAACCGTTGCTAAAGAGAACAAGAAAAACGTCTTCTCTGGACGGATTATGGAGATGGAAGGCTTACCGGATTTAAAAGTCGAACAAGCCTTTGAACTCACCGATGCGACGGCAGAACGGTCTTGTGCTGGTTCAACCATTAAACTAGGAAAAGAGACAATTTCCGAGTATCTGCGTTCCAACATTGTGCTCTTGACAAATATGGTAGCGCGAGGCTATCAAGATGCTCGTACCATTATGCGCCGTGTGGCTAAAATGGAGCAATGGTTGGCAAATCCGGAGTTAATGTCAGCGGATGCCAATGCCGAGTATGCGGATATTATCGAAGTCAATTTGAACGAAATCAAAGAACCGATTGTCGCCGCCCCGAATGACCCCGATAATGTTAAGTTAATGTCCGAATGTGCGGGCGACAAAATTGATGAGGTGTTCATTGGCTCGTGCATGACCAATATTGGACATTACCGGGCGGCTGCCAAAGTCTTAGAAGGTGCCGGAAAAGTAAAAGTTCGCCTCTGGATTTGTCCGCCTACCCGGATGGATGAAAAACAACTGCGGGAAGAAGGAATTTATGACACCTTTGCGGCAGCAGATGCACGGACAGAAATGCCAGGATGTTCGCTATGTATGGGCAACCAGGCGCGGGTAGAAGATCAGGCGACGGTTTTTTCGACATCAACTCGGAATTTCAACAATCGCATGGGCAAAGATGCGCGAGTTTATCTCGGTTCGGCGGAATTAGCTGCCGTTTGTGCGCTGTTGGGACGGATTCCCACAGTTGAGGAATATACGGCGATTGTGACGGAGAAATTGAATCCCTTTGCTGGTGATTTGTATCGCTATTTGAACTTCGATCAAATTGCTGGGTTTGAGGATGAAGGACGAGTGATTCCGTTGGAAGAAATGCCCAAGATTGAGGACATTTTGGGGATGCCAACGGCGGCGCGATAGGTAAAAACCTAACCCCCTAACCCCCTTCCCACCCCCCTCGTTCCCCCCTACAAGAGGGGGGAGGACAGCGGATGCTTCGCTTTTTTTGCACGGAAGGGGGAACAAGAGTTCCGGCATTCCGGCTCCCCTCTCCTTGTAGGAGAGGGGCTGGGGGAGAGGTCATTTAAAATGTAACGATAAAACCCTATCTTAATCCTTTATTATGAATAACCCCACTCCCTCGCCACCCCCCATACCCAAAAAGGTGTCAACACATAATATTGTTATCGGACAAAAAGTTACTTACCTAATTTACCCCCATTCCATACCTTACTTATTGTTAAGCTAGGGAAGAGAAGAGATAAAGGAGAACACTATGTCTAAGCAAGATTTAAGCAGCATAACCAATACACCGAGTACCGAAAGCGCATCCTCTAAAGAAAACACTCCCGTAAAGGACAATCACGTCTTAGCCAAGCTAATTCTTGAAATTCAGCAAACACCGGAAGACCATTTGCCGAATTTACTGCAAATCGTGCGCCTATTCCGTGAAAGCGTCACTATGAAGCCAGTGCGATCGCAGACTGGGGAAAAGGCAATGGACGAAATAAAAAATCCTGATCCTGTAAAGAAATCAGTACGGCAAATTGCGCTGAGTGAACTGCTGAGGCAATGGGAAGAAGAGGGAGATGAACAGGAGCAAACAGAAACGGCTGAAATTCTCCGTAAGGCACTAGAAGAAGATCCGGTATCTATCTAAACCATTCTATGAGCTTCAATAGTATTGTTAGATTCTCGATGTCAAATATGCAGAATTTTTTCTGGAAAAACCAATTGAATATCTGTCAAATAATCAGATTGAATACCAACTAGATCAAGTCAAAAAGAACTATCCTAAAAAATCATTGGGTGGGTCGGGAGTAGTAAGACGTCCAGAGCTTTCATTTTCGCCTGAAGATATTTCGAGATACAACGCAGGGTTTGAGAAATTTTACAAAGACTACGAACATTAATTAACTAGATTATCACATTACCAAAATAAGGAACGCAGAACGATTGAACTGCTTATTGAACTCGTAAACGAGGGGACTTGTCCAGCCGAGGATGTGAGTATATTTTTACACTTCCCCGCTCAGGTTAGGTTGTACGATAAAAATAAGCGTCCTAATATCCCAAGTCCACCAGAACCACCTCAAGAACCGAAGACGATTTTAGAAAATCTCAATAACAGTCCGTTGAATCGAAACCCACTAGAAATTCCAGTTGGATTGTTCAACAGGTCTACATACCCTAATGTTTCACTACCTGCGATTCAGAGTGGGAATGGCGACTTAGTTGAGTTTCAGGTCAAGAAACTCAAGCAAAGAATGCCAGAATCTATTGAGCCATTATATGTAGTTTTTGATTCCTATGAAGGAGCCTCATCCTTTAGCATAGACTATCGAATTAATGCAGCAAATGTGCCGAAGGAAGTGACAGGATATCTCGATGTTGTCATAAAAAAGTTTGAAGAAACCTAACCCCCTTCCCTCGTAGGGAAGGGGGAACAAGAGACTCCGGCTCCCCTCTCCTTGTAGGAGAGGGGTTGGGGGAGAGGTCATTCCCTGCGATCGCACTCTCATATCCAGAACATGCGATCGCCTCCCCTCATCCTCCAATAACCGCTTTTTGCGCCGTTGCAACAGACACAGATACCGTTTCTTCATCCGGTTGCGGGTCAAACACCACGACAAACGACGCATGAGGTATAAGTTGACGCAGACACCGCAAATGACCATCCGCATCAGACCGACTGCGGAACCGACCCACGATCGTTCGTTGCATATTCGGTAGGAGTTGAGCGATCGCCCAGGGAGTTAGCCGTTGTCGGTAAGTGATTTGATTGGAATTGTATGGCATAATTAGATAGTCCGTAAGGAACAAAGGAAAGGGCGTTAGTCAGTCTCTTGGTGGGGATGTACTAACGCTTTTTCTTTTATGATTAAATAGCAATACACAATATTTGTCAATTGTCAATACTTGACGCTAAGTTTTAACGCTACTTTAGTGGGAACATTCAGTCACTTATGAACCTGAGAGCCTTGAGAAAAAGCGCAGGGCTGATTATTCGTAATGTCGCTCGTGAACTAAAATGCTCCGAATCTTCAATCCGCAACTGGGAAAAGGGGAGAACAACACCAATGATGGAAGTTTGGCAAGTATTCCGCTTGCGTGACTTGTATCAATGCACCGAAGAAGAGTTAGTGCAGGCGGTCAAAGAGTCGATGCTAGAAGAAACACAGCCTTGATGTTTAGGAAGTGCGATCGCATCTTACCCTTCCCGCCTCTGGGATTGAGACAGGGTGTGTGTAATGAACTCTGGCTCACCTTACTTATTGTTAAGGTAGGGAAGAGAACAGATAAAGGAGAACAGTATGTCTGAGCCTGATTTAAATAATACGATTCTAGCCACTGAAATTGACTCAACAGAGGCTTTAGAACAGATAAGCACTCTCGTCGCCAAAATTCCTCAAGCATACTTACCCAAATTACTTCAGATGATTCGCCTGTTTCGGGAAATTGTGGTTGTGGAGCAAGAATCATCAGCTTATGCTAAGTTAATAGCTTTTAGTCAATTACCGCAAGAAGAACGAGTCAAAAGAAATCAAGCCGCGATCGCACTGCTAAATTCATGGGTAGAAGAGGGCGATGAACAGGAGCAAAAAGAAACTTGGGAAATTCTTGATCAAGCTCTCAATGAAAGCGGCGTTTCTATTTAAATTGTCTTGCCATGAGTCGATTCATAGTTTTGGACTGTTGACGCCCGTGACTGGCGGCTTATCATTTAACTTTATTTGGTAATCTGCATGAAGTTTAAAAGCGAAATGTTCCGCATGGGTATGTGGCAATACTTTGAAGCGATCCAGAAATTTGTTCTCAGTAAAATAGTGTTAGACGAAGCCTCACTATTTCAGTTACTATTAAATTGAAAATGCGGGTCACAATATCAGACTATCCCTGGATCACAACCAGTTTTTTAATGCCATTCAGCAATTTGTTGGCAATTCAGAGCCATAAGTAGGGCTTGCTGCAAAAGCCTCAAACCCTTACGAATGACGTAGCTTGCTTCTTGCTTGCGCGAGTATGACGAATGACGAATGACATAAACGAATGACGATTCCCGCCGTTAACTTTTATTGTCCCTACCTACCTAAACTTGTTCTAACATCGCTACAACACCGAAAATCAGAAATAATACGCCTCCTAATGCTGTTACCCATTTCTCAGAAATTCGTCCTGCAATTAACCGTCCACCAATTACTGCGATCGCGGTGCAAATCCCATGACCTAAAATTGCCCCCACAGTAACGCCAACAGGTTGATGGGCGGCGGCTAAAGCGATGGTGCTAATTTGAGTGCGATCGCCCCACTCCGCCAGAAAGGTCATGGTAAAAGCTTGCAGTAGAATCGCGAAATTGGCAGACTGTAACTTATCTTTCTTATTCTGTTTGGCGACTTCCACTGCTGCTTCCTTTGCGCCTGTATTTTCAGCTTGAGCGGGCATTTTACTGGCATCATACAATAGTTTGAAGCCAAATCCTAAAAATAAGGCAATTTCCCCATAACGGATATAATAGTCAGGCAGCAACGACACCACCTGTCCCAATAATACGGATAGTACCGTCATCGCTGCTAACGCCGCCAGAACTCCAAAAAATACCAGCCGCCGCGAATAACGCATGGATAAGATTACGCCAATAAAAAACGTCTTATCCCCTAACTCAGAAATCGTAATTAGTAATAATCCAGCGGTAAATGCAGTTAACATTTTTCAAGCTCCTTAACTAATTGCTGTTGATGGAGCTTGATGAGAAAAGGCAGACCCCACCAAGCTCACATCAACGTGTGAACTCAGTGAAAGTCTCGCTACCAAGGAACTAACTATTCAGCTCAGATTCTGTAGATTCAAATGACCTGAAGCTTCAATCCCTTGTCACCTGAACCAGGCTCATCACCAGTATGTTGATTCAGGTATCCTGGTAATGTTTGACCAGGAGCTACTCCCTTTCATTATTTTTTAATATAGCATAATTTATTTTTTTTATCGAGTAGTCTCAGAGATTCAATTCAGAAGCTATTTTCCATATCTATTCATTTTTTATTCATATTGATTTCATCTTTTAAAATAAGTAGTCTGACAAAATTCCTTAATATACCGTAGGGTGGGCATTGCCCACCAGTCAAAATCTCAGTGACCTTCTCTTAACTTTATCTTGTTATAATATAGAGTCTTCTCCATCATCCAGATTCCCGTTCCCCAGAGAGTAAATCGGTAGATAGAGCAATAGACGCATCGATTAGGACGTTCGGCACCGTTGTAGAGACGTTGCATGCAACGTCTCTACAATGGGCAAGCTGATCAATCAAGTTTTTCAATCGTAGAGATAGACACAGGCAACATCTGTCTATACCTGATCAGCTTGACTGATTTTTCAGTATCAGTTGTAGCAAATTTAGATTCAAAGTCCTGGACAATGATTCTGCAAAAACCAATTGACGAATCTTGCCGAAACCTGCAAGCTTGAAAAGAACTGGCAATGCGTCTATAAACAGTAGGGGATAGCTAACCGTTAATTAGGGAGCAGTCTAAAGAAAACCTAAAGCAGACGCGGGTACAGTTCATGTCAGATGGTCAGACGAATGCTACGTCAGAACGCTGACATTAGCTGATACATAGTACGCTCCCCTTGACGCTGTACCCAATAGCCTTCCCTGGCATACTCTGTACAACTTAACCAAAAGGAGAATTTTATGGCACCTATCAAAGTTGGCATTAATGGATTTGGTCGCATCGGACGCCTGGTTTTCCGGGCTGGACTAGAAAACCCCAATATCGAGTTTTGCTGCATTAACGATCTGGTTCCACCAGAGGGTATCGCCTATTTGTTAAAGTACGACTCCACCCATGGTCGGTTCAACGGTACGGTAGAAGCCAAACCCGACGCCATTGTGGTCAATGATAAGGTAATCCCCTGCGTCTCGATCAAGAATCCAGAGGAACTACCCTGGAGTAAATACGGCGTCGAGTATGTGGTTGAGTCCACCGGTCTATTTACCACCTATGACGGTGCATCCAAGCACCTCACCGCCGGGGCGAAGCGAGTCGTCATCTCGGCTCCCACCAAAGAAAAAGACCCGGAAAAAGTCCCCACTCTCTTGATGGGTGTGAATCATCAGAGCTACGATCCCAACAAGCATACCGTCGTATCCAACGCCAGTTGTACCACAAACTGCCTCGCTCCCGTTGCCAAAGTCATTCAAGACAACTTCGGTTTTGCAGAAGGTTTAATGACCACCGTTCACGCCATGACTGCTACCCAACCCACCGTAGACGGACCGAGTAAGAAAGACTTGCGGGCTGGACGCAGTGCGGCTCAAAACATTATCCCCGCCTCTACCGGTGCAGCCAAAGCCGTTACCTTGGTTCTACCTGAACTCAAAGGTAAACTTACCGGGATGGCATTCCGCGTACCCACGCCTGATGTTTCGGTGGTTGACCTCACCTTCCGTACTGATAAAGCCACCAGCTATCAAGAAATCTGTGACGCGATGAAGAAAGCCTCGGAAGGAGAACTCAAAGGGGTTCTGGGATATACAGATGACTCCGTGGTGTCCACAGACTTCACCACTGATCCCCGTTCTAGCATCTTTGACGCGGGGGCGGGTATGGAACTCAACTCCAACTTCTTCAAAGTCGTGGCTTGGTATGACAACGAGTGGGGCTATTCTAATCGCATGATTGACCTGATCCTGTCCATGGCAGCGAAAGGTTGACACTCTCCCTTTTAGAAAAATTGACACTCCCCCTTTACACAGACAGATCCCCGACTTCTTGGAGAAGTCGGGGATCTTGCTTAAGGCTGACAAGGGACAGTTGGTTGACAATCCCGAACCGAATTCCGTAAAATCGTATTTTTTTATTAGAGCTGTCGAAGACAACCAGGTTGGTTGTCTTTAAAATTTTTCTAGGCAGATCTTTTTAAGCCCGATCCAGATCAAGGATACAGTGATGACAGAACCTTTTGCGGATGTCTTTTGGTTGACCTCGGTAAATCGGCATCAATTATTATACGCTAATGCGGCAACTGAGCAGATGTGGGGTCACACCCCTGACCAATTATCCAGTCATCCGGGAGGGTATATGCCGTGTATCCTGGATGCGATCGATCACCGGGATCGAGAGCGAGTAGCGGCAGCTTGGATGCAACACCCCACCAGTGAAGTGCCACAAGAGTATCGGATTATCAAATCTGATCGCTCAATCCGATGGGTGCGATCGCGCTCTTTTCTCATCCCGAATCCCTGGGGAGAAAGCCAGACAGATGTTCCTCAAATCCTCCTCGCCACGATTACCGAAGATATTACCGAAGACAAACAGGTTAAGGACACACTCAATCAGCGAGAACTCGAATTTCGAGTTCTACTGGATCATTCTCCAGATATTGTGGCTCGGTTTGATCGCCATCTGCGTCATGTCTACGTCAACCCCGTCATTGAACAGGAAACCGGTATTCCCTATCAAGACTTTTTGGACAAAACCCACCGGGAATTAGGATTACCAGAAACTCTTATTTCCGTCTGGGAGGACTCCTTACAAACGGTGTTCCAAAAGGGTGAGGAAAATGAGAGTGAATTCACGTTCTTGACTCCCCATGGACAACGGTATTACCAATCGCGTCTGGTTCCCGAATTTGCCCCAGATGGTTCCGTTGAATTTGTCCTCAGCGTGTGCCGCGATATTACCGACATTCACCAGGCTCAACAAGCGGTGCGTGACAGTGAAGCGCGTTTCCGCACAGTATTTGAATTGGCACCCATTGGCATGGCGATCGCGAATACTCAAGGGCGGGTTATGCATACCAATCAGGCGCTGCAAGATATCCTCGGCTACAGGGCTGACCAATTATTAAATCAGTCGTTTCATCTGTTTATCCATCCCGATGATCTGACACAGTGCTATCAAGACTTACATAAACTGAGCATGGGGGAAATCACTCACCTAAACGCTGAAAAACGCTATATTCATAACCAAGGTCATGTAGTCTGGGTGCATGTGTCGGCGTCAGCCGTTCGTGGCGCGAATGGGTTATCTGAGTACACGATTGCTCTGATTCAAGATATTAGCGATCGCAAACAAGCGGAATTCCTGCTGCAACAGGCTCATCTCCATTTGGAACAACGGGTTAGCGAACGCACCGCCGAACTCGAACAAACGAATACTCGCCTCCAGCAAGAAATTACTCACAGTCAAACCATAGAAATACAATTACAACAAGCCAAGGAACAACTGCAAGCGGTTTTGGATGCAGTACCCGGTTGCGTCTCCTGGATGAGTCGCCAAGGACAATATCTGGGAGTTAATCAATTTTTGGCAGATATGTTCAACCTGTCACCGGAGGACTTTGTTGGTCAACCCCTCGGCTTTCTCAATAGTAATCCGACGTTTGTCAACTATATTGAACAGTTTCTCGCAAGTTCGGCTCAAACTGACCAAAAGATCCTGGAGATTAACATCAATGGTTCCCATCACTATCATCTAATTGCCGCTCAAAAATATCAGCAAGGAACCAATATTGTTTGTGTGGGCATTGATGTCACTCAGAGCCAAAAAGCCCAGCAAGCCTTGCAGGATCAAAAAGACTTCCTGCAAACTATTATTGATACCAATCCCAATATAATTTATGTCAAAGACCAAGATGGTCAGTATATTTTAGCCAATCGCATGTTTGCCGAACATCGGGGGATTCCTGTCGAGGAATTGCTGGGAAAAACAACAGCCCAACTCCATAATGATCCAGCAGATGTGGAACGCTTCATGGCTGAAGATCAAGAGATATTGACTACCTTACAGCCGAAGTTCATTCCGGAAGAGTTTTCCTGGGATCAAAACGGTAAAATTCGCTGGTATCAAACCATTAAAACTCCGTTGGTGGCTCCAGATGGACAGGTGACTCAAGTCCTCGGTGTGAGTACCGATATCACCGCCCGTAAACTGGCAGAGGATCTCTTACAACAAAGTGAAGCCCGCTTACGTCTTGCCCTCGATGCCGCACAAATGGCAAAGTGGGATTGGAATTTGCAAACCGGAATGATTACTTGGTCTTATCGCTTAGAACAACTCTATGGATTGGCATTTGATCGTCCAGAAATTCCCTACAAAACCTTTTTAGAAAAGGTTCACCCGGAAGACCAAGAACTGGTTAAGCAAAGTATGGAATGGGCGATTCAAACTGGGGAGGATTATGACCTTGAATATCGGATTATTTGGCCCGATCAGATTGTGCGCTGGATTCAAAGCAAAGGTCAAATTATTTATGACAAAACCGATCAGCCTATTTGGACAATTGGGCTGAACCTAGATGTGACAGAACGTAAGCTGGCTGAAGAACAGCTACGTCAGCGGGAAGAACAGTTGCGTTTAGCCCTAGATGCGGCGCGTATGGGATTCTGGGATAGAAACCTGGAGACGGAACAAATTACCTGTTCCTATCACCTACAACACCTGTATGGATTAGATGCCAAAACCACGCAGATTAGCTACAAAACATTTCTGGAAATGGTTCATCCTGAGGATCGCGATCGCGTTCACCAAGCGGATCGACGAGCGATTGATGAGCAGGAAGATTGCTATGATATTGAATTTCGGATTATCAGAACCGATGGTAACCTGCGTTGGGTGGAAAGCAAATCTCAGGTATTTTACGATGAAACGAATCAGCCTGTGCGGATGATGGGAATTAATCTGGATATCACGGAGCGCAAGCAGGCTGAAATCCAAATTCAAGCCTCTTTGCGGGAAAAAGAAGTCTTGCTCCAGGAAATTCACCATCGGGTTAAAAATAATTTGCAGGTGATTTCCAGTCTTTTGGATTTACAATCTCAGTACATTACCGATCCAACGACGGTGGAACTGTTTCAGGAAAGTCAGAATCGGGTTAAGTCAATGGCGTTGGTTCATGAGAAATTGTATCAGTCTCAAGATTTTGCCCGGATCAATTTTGCCGAGTACATTGAGAATTTGACCAGTTATTTGTTCCAAATCTATATTTTTGAATATAACCAAGTTAACTTAGAATTTCATATTCATGAGGTTGATTTAACAATTGATGCCGCTATTCCCTGTGGTTTGATTATTAGTGAATTAGTGTCTAATGCTCTAAAATATGCCTTTCCGAATGGTCAAGAAGGGACGATCGAGGTGATCCTGACCGCAGCATCTGAGGATCGATGTCACCTAACGGTCAAAGATAACGGCGTTGGATTTCCACCGGATATTGAATTTACCAATCCTAAGTCATTAGGCTTACAATTAATTAATGTTCTGACTGAACAATTGGAGGGCAATCTAAGTTTTAACATGGATAAGGGAACAGAAGTAAATATTAGTTTCCCAATCGAAAGTTTCAACTAAACTGTAAAGATGTGCTAGGGGACGCCTGTTTTAATCAGTGTACTTTATTTTATTGTGTATTTTGATTGTTCAATTAAACAAATGGTTAAAGCAAAAATTTTAGTCGTGGAAGATGAAAGAGTTGTCGCTCTCAGCATTCAAAATCGACTGGAATCTCTCGGATATATTGTAACCGCCAATGTGACATCTGCCGAAGCCGCGATCGCGGGAATTTCTCAAAATCCTCCCGACTTGGTGTTGATGGATATTCGGCTCAAAGGTAAAATCGATGGAATTGAAGCGGCGGCTCAAATGCGCCAACAGTTTCAACTCCCCGTTGTCTATCTGACTGCCTATAATGACGAGGAGACGCTGGAGCGGGCTAAACTCACTGAACCCTATGGTTACTTGCTTAAGCCCTTTGAATCCAAAGATTTAGCAACCACGATTGAAGTAGCGCTCTACAAACATAAAATGGAGCAACAGCTTCGGGAGCGAGAGCAATGGCTAGCTACGACGCTAAAAAGTATCGGTGATGCAGTTATTACCACTGATCCGCAACAGGCGATCACGTTTATGAATCCGGTAGCTGAGGCGCTAACAAAATGGACGCAACAAGACGCCTTGGGTCAGGATTTGAATCAAATCTTTCTAACTATTAATGAAACGACACGAGAAGCCATTCCGAACCCAGTCACTGTGTCTCTACAAACAGGTAAAACTGTAACTATAGAAAACCATACACTGCTGATTGATAAAGAGGGTGAAGAAATTCCTATTGATGATAGTGCGGCTCCGATTAAGAATGATAGCGAACAGATTCTGGGAGCTGTATTGGTGTTTCATGATGTCATCGAGCAACAGCAAATCCAAGCTTTGCTGAAGCGGACTAATGCCGACTTAGAACAAAGAGTCGCTGAAAGTACAGCCCAATTAAGACAGCAAAACCAACAACTAGAAGCCGAAATTGCCCGACGCCAGCAGCTAGAAGAAGAGTTACGGGTAGCGCTAGCTAGAGAACGAGAATTGAGCCAATTAAAATCTCGAATTGTTGCTACAGTGTCTCATGAATACCGGACTCCGCTGACAACGATTTTGTCGTCTACGGAAATGTTACAAAGATATAGCGATCGCTTGACGCCGGAGAAAAAACAAACCCATTTCCAACGGGTGAAACAGTCGGTTGAGCATCTGACGAATCTAGTCAACGATATGATTTTCATTGAGCAAGCCGAAACTCAAGCCCTAGAATTTAATCCCACTTTGGTTAATGTTGAGGAAATTGTGGGCGAGGTGATTGAAGCGGTGCGCCCTAAATTCACTGAAAAACATCGCCTAAATCTGATCTGCCCTAGTGAGTGCGATCGCGTCTTAGATGGCAACCTACTCCGACTCATTCTGGATAACTTATTGTCTAATGCGATCAAATATTCTCCAGAGGGAGGATTAATTGAGGTAGAACTAACTCCTCAAGCCCAGGAAATACGACTGCGGGTTTCTGACGAAGGCATTGGTATTCCCCCCGATGATCAGGGAAAATTATTCAAAGCATTCTATCGCGCCAGTAATATTGGCATTACTCCTGGTGTGGGCTTGGGATTAGTGATTGTGAAAGAATGTGTAGAATTGCATCAAGGTAGAGTGGAGTTCGAGAGTAAAGTTGGCGCAGGAACCACGTTTACGATAATCTTGCCCGTGGCGGAATCAGTGGAAGGATGAAAGGGTTTTGCCGTAGAGTTTAACTATCTCAGCTTGATCAATCGGACTATTCGCAATCTTGATTTAACCCAGAATCAATCCGATTAATATGCCTATTACCTGGACTCCGGAACAAATCCTCGCACTCGCCCCCGATGCTAAGTCTGCCCAAAATGGTCAAGGCTTGGCACGTTTATCGAAATGGCAAGGATTGGGACGAAATCAGGAGGCGGTGTGGGGAGAATGCCAAGGAAGTGGAAGTAACCCCTATCAAACCCAAATCGATTTAGGTGAAACGGCGTTTAAATGCAGTTGTCCGAGTCGTAAATTTCCCTGCAAACATGGACTCGGACTCTTATTACTCTTTGCCAATCAACCCGATAGGTTTAACCAAAATCAATCCCCTGATTGGGTAAACGATTGGATTAAAACTCGCCGTCAAAAACAGGCGAAAAAGGTAGAAAAATCCGAAAAAGTGGCTGATCCCGCAGCTAAAGCCAAACGCGCCGCCAAACGGGAGGAAAATGTTACCGCAGGGGTGCAAGAATTAGACCGTTGGTTGCGTGATTTAGTCCGTCAGGGATTAGCCAACTTACCGGAAAAAGACTATCAGTTTTGGGATACGGTAGCCGCCCGGATGATTGATGCTCAAGCCCCAGGATTGGCGCGTCAGTTACAGGAGATGTCGGGGATTCCATATACGGGAGTGGGTTGGCAAGAACGCCTCTTGCAACGGTTGGGGCGTTTGTATTTGTTACTGCAAGGATTTCAACGCCTAGAAATATTACCCGCAGACAGGCAAGCCGATATCCGCACGGTGATTGGTTGGGGGCAAAAAGAAGAAACGGCTACCTCAATGATCCGCGATCGCTGGTTAATTTTAGGACAGTGTATCGAAGACCAGGATAACCTCAGGGCGCAACGGATGTGGTTACAAGGACAACAGACGCATCGATTCGCCCTCATCCTTACCTTTGCCCATCATTCTCAACCCCTAGACACCAGTCTCATTCCCGGTACTCTCCTCGACGCCGATTTGGGATTCTTTGCCAGCGCTTATCCGTTGCGGGCAATTGTCAAAACCCGTCACGCCCCAGCCATACCGTTTACACAGATGCAGGGGGAAAGCGCGATCGCAACGGCACTGGCTCAATACACAAATGCCTTAGCTTGTCAACCCTGGTTAGACCAATTTCCCCTCAGTTTACAAGGAGTTATTCCCCAGAAGTATAAATCAGGATGGGCATTGCGCGACGATGCTAACCAGATATTACACCTCGCCCCTAACTTTACAGAGAATTGGCAGTTATTTGCCCTGAGTGGCGGACATCCCATCACCGTGTTTGGCGAATGGAATGGGGAGGACTTTTTTCCCTTAAGTGCTTTTTCCCAAGAGCAGTTTATTGTGTTTCGATAATGTTCGTAGTAAAGGCTTTAGCCTTATATTTTGTTAGGTTTGCTGGCTTCAACCTAAATCCTGTTGGGTTTTGCTATCGCTCTACCCAACCTACAATACCTAAAACTCAGGAGTATTTATGTCTAAGCCCAAAATTTTGCAAGAGGGAACCAGCTATAGTTTTCGTTCCTACTTTGAGCTACCCAATGATACCGATGAAATCCTGGCAGAGTTTGGCTATAAGTTTGAACGCCAGCGCCTTCACTTACCCAAAACCACTCGTGAGATTGAGTATCTTTCGGAGTTACAGCAGCAGTTAGAAGACACGATTCCTTATGTCACTCTCAGTAGTGAAACAGCCAAGCGGGAAATTTTGATTGCGCCAGTGTTGGCGCGAGTGGCGGTAATGTGCCGCCGTTTGCTACGCATTGAGTACCCATTGAAGGTTAATGAGCAACTTCAGGGGAATTTAGATTATTTTATTGAGTCGGAGATGGGATTAATTGTTAATAAACTACCAGCCCTTACTTCGTTGAAGGGCTGGTTTTTGCGTCCAACCCTGTAAGTTTCGTAGCTGATTTCTGACGCTTCAATTGCCCGAGTTGCTTCTGGCTTCCCGCTTGCTTGCGCTTACGGGTGCCAGAAGTAGAGCTAGTGGCATCAGCGTCTACGAGGCTCGTTTCAAACCCCGGCAATTTTCCTTGCGCCCATAAAAGCATTACCAAGGCAGCGGCCAAGTCTCTGTCCATCTCGAAATTACACTCGCTGCATTTGTGAACCCTTTGGTCGAGTGTTTTCTTGTGCTGATGTCCACAATTTGGACAGGTCTGGGATGGTTTTACCTTGCGGGTAGGAACCTCCACAAAGACTCCGCCAGCTTCGACAACCTTGTACTCAATAGCTGAGCGTAACATCCCAAAACCAACATCTAAAATAGACTTGTTTAATCCTGCCTTTTGCTTTTTACGCTTGCCTTTTTGGGCTTTACGGGTCATCTTTGAGACTTCTAGTTTTTCCGTTGCAACGAAGCTATTACAGCGAACTATTTCTGTGGCAACTTGGTGTACCCAATTAGCTCTTTGATTAGCAACTTTACGGGTTGCTTTACTGATTCGAGCTTGGGCTTTTTTCCACCGACTAGAACCCTTCTGTTTTTTCTTTCGTAGTGGTGCTACTTTACGTCGTTTGTCCTTGGAAAGATGCTTGATTTTCTTCTCAGCATTTCGTAAAAACTTAGGGGCCTCCACAAAGGAGTGGTTTTCACCATCAGTAATTGCCAGTGCGGACTTGCATCCAAAATCAATACCTACAGCACCAAAATCAGTTTGCCTTGCCGCCGCCTGCAATTCAGTCAAGTTAACAGTTATACTGGCATACCATTTCCCATTGCGGTAGACAATCGTACAAGTTGTTGGTGTCCCCCAGTTACGAGCTTTTCCTCGCATCTGAATAGAACCGATTTTGGCTAATTCCAGATAACCGTTATCACCCGTTGTGTGAACTTTCCATCCAGTCTTACTTGGATAAGTCCAGCCTGAATAGTGCCTAATCGACTTGTACCTTGGTCGTTTACCCAACCCTTTAAACCACCTCTGAAATGCGTAGTCAACGCGCTTCAATGTGGCTTGCAGAGTCATGCAGTTACACTCTTTATATTCTGGCCAAACTTCCTTAAAAGCTGGTAGAGAGTTTTGCTGCTCGATGTAATCAACTCGATGAGCAAACCTTTGGTACTGGGTAAACCGATTGGAAACCGCCGCGTTGTACAGGTCTTTGTGCAACTTCCGGTGATACCGCAATATTGCCGATTGTTTCTTATTGGGGTATAGCCGAAAAGTTGCACGTCGAACTGGCATTTGCTGAAACAAAGAAGTTTTGATACTTTTAGCACATTCAGCTGGGGGTATGTCAAGTGCAGCCAAGAAAGGGTTCACACTCTGTATTCGGGTCTTCCGGACAAGCGTGTGCTAAACTATCAGTCTTAATAGCCACAGAGCAAACTGCACAAGGACTATAGCATCTAAGCTCATCAAAACGGCTTGAAATCCGGGTTGAAATGGTTGAAGCTCTTGCTGTCCATAATTTTGGACTTTCCAACTAACAATGCGAGCACACCAACTACGGAAGACCCAGAAGAGCCGCAAGATTGATTGCCTCCGTCCCTACGGCAATCCGCTATCCCTCCCCACCCTACAGCCGTTCATTCTTGCCTGACGGCTACGAAAATCCGTCTGTTGAGGGTGGGGACTCCCGCGATACGTTGAAGCGAAGCGGGATGATTTGACGCGGGGGTTCACTCAACTGGCGGTGGAGTTGATTGCGTTGGCAATGCTCCAGGAATCACCGGAGGTGTTGTATGGAGTGGTGACGATTGGGGAGTTGTGGGTTTTTGGTAAGTTAGAGCGAAGTACGTTAACCATTATAAGAGATATTGGGTCTTATACCTTGCCCGATGATTTGAGAGAGTTAGTAAATATTTTAGTGGGAATTTTAGAGTAAAAGGGTAGAAGGGTTAACTAACAGTAATAGAGTAATCAATTCAGAGGAACCTGTTCGATTAAAATCGATTTAACATCCTATCTTCGGTAAAGCCTCCATGAGTCTCTGGCAAGACGTAATCACCACCGCCTTAGTTGGCACAGAGAGACGAACTCTCACCCTTACTCCAGCTACTAACCCACTCAGTCAACTTTTATCCCAACTTAACTCTACTGACCCAGAAGCCACATTACTCAGCGCGGCTGGGACAATTTCTCTCTATCACCGCGCTGGACAACGCCCGATTACCGATAACCAACCTTTACCCGAACCTTGTCCACCTGAAGATAAACCTCCCTGTAGCCCCCGCGCCGCCCATTATCTGAAATTGATGCTACAAAAAGAGCGGGTAAAACTGTTACCGGAATGGTTAGCCAGTGCCGCTACCGCCGGATACCGTGTCCCCGACTATTGTTTACCAGAGTTACTCGAAGTTGGACGCACCTCACCTCAGTTACGCCCCGCGATTCTCCCGGTTTTGGGTCAGCGAGGACGTTGGTTAGCCACCCATAATCCGGATTGGAATTATGTGGGAGATGAGGATATCGAACAAACGTGGACAACTGGAAGTCTAGACGCCCGCAAACTTCTATTGCAACATCTACGGCGTGAACATCCCGCCTCAGCACGGGAACGACTTGTAACTGTGTGGCAACAAGCATCATCAGATGTCAGAATTGCGTTGTTAGACACCCTGCAAATTGGCTTAAACCTGGAAGATGAGGCATTTTTAGAGATGGCGCTGGATGACCGTCGTCAAGAGGTGCGACGCCAAGCGGCTAATTTATTAGCACAGTTACCGGAATCAAGTTTATGTCAGCGGATGAAACAACGCATCCAATCGGCTATCACATTTCGGCGCAAGCGTAACCGTTTACACCTGGATTTTATCCTCCCAGATAATCATGACCAAGAGATAACTAGAGATGGGATTGATAGCAAACAGCCACCTCAGTTATTAGGCAATAAAGCCTGGATAATTTTACAAATCGTCGCCGCGACTCCCCTTTCTCTGTGGTCAGACCTTCAGGAAGAATCCCCGACTGAATGGATACAAGCTGCAAAACGGAGTGAGTGGGATCATTCCTTGGTTGAAGGCTGGGCGGTAGCGGCGATGCGCCAACAGAATCCGGACTGGGCAGAGGCTTTACTGCCGTTTTATGGTACGTTTAAGGGCTATTTAATCCCGCAAAAGCAATTAATTTCTGGATTAATAAATGTTCTCTATCCTGAACAAAGGAATAGTTTTTTTCTGAATTTATTCCCATCTAGTAAGGTTCCCTTCAATAGTAAAGATCCGGCGTTTAGTTTATTAACCCATTGCCATGTTCCTTGGAGTATAGAACTAACCGAGATTGTTTTAGACGGTGTGCGCCGCTATCTGAAGAAGACGGATAATCCTTACGATTGGTCGCTGTCTACTGGACTAAAAGAGTTTGCCTATTTTATGAGTCCTGATATTGTCCCCGAACTTTCGACCCGTTTCAACAATATTGTTCCGCAACGGTCGGCTTTAGCCTCCTATTGGACAGAAATTATCGATGAAGTATTGGCAGTTTTGAGTTTACGCTATGAAATGGACAGAGAAATTTGAGCGTCAAAGGACATAAGGTAAAACCCTTTCATACCCTTGCACCGCTATCAGGGAAAATGTATCATTGCTTCCCCAGCTTCCCCAGCTTCCCCAGCTTCCCCAGCTTCCCCAGCTCCCCCAGCTCCCCCAGCTCCCTCATCTCCCCCAGCTCCTTACCCCACCAAAACACTTATTCAGCAGACTTTACTTATTGGTCTATATCTGCCAATAAACTTAATAAATCTTCCCAATTATTCAACTCAAACATAGCATCACTTAACTCTTCTAAAGCTGACAAAGACAAACCTTCTACTAAGCTATTGAGTTCCGCTGTCTGGTCTGGAAATCGCTTGTTCAGCAGACGCAGAACTAAAGCGCGTGCTTCTGTAATGCGACCTTCCTGACGACCTTCTTGGCGACCTTCTTCGGTAGCATATTTGATGCGTCCTATCTCATCTCGCAACTGCATAGCTCGACGACTGACTTCCTCAGCTTCTGCTGGTGTCAGGTTCGCTTGATTGGCTATCGTTAACGCTTTTTCTATTGCCCTAACTTCTGCCAAACTTTCTGGGATTTCTTCTAAGTCTTGAGCTTGCGTCATAAAATAAATCCATTTCTCTGCCAAGGTCTGTAACTCTGGCAATTTTTTCACAAATCTCGGTAATTCTACAAAAATTAGCTGCAATTCATGTTCAGGATATTCAGATGAGCTTTCTTTGTCTTTGAACACAAAATGATGAATACATTTATGGCTTTCTTTGAACAGAATAAAATCGGTGATTGTTACGGCAATAACTGGCGTAATCTCCAGGTAATAGTCTTTTGATGTCAACTGATTAGCATAAGCTTTGCAGAGATTGTAAATCCCTCGCTTATGAAAAGCGGCTATCCGGGCGACCTGGATTTCAATGAGAACAATTTCTCCATTATTTAGAACAGCCCTGATATCCAAGTAACTATCTTTTAAGGTTTCAACCTGACCAGGGTTGTAAGGGTTAACAATGGTTAAACTAGAAATGACATTCTCTCCATTGTAGACGATTGCATTTAAGAAGCTGATCAGAATGTCTTCACTTTGGTCTGAACCAAATATTTTTTTGAAGGCATAATCTATCTTTGGACTAATAAATTTACTCTTAGTCATGATTTATTCCTGATTTAAACTATTTCTAAGTACCTGGACGTAAACGTAGGCTGTACTAAGTTTTGTAAATAGTCCTCAAACCCTTACAAAGGACGTAGCTTGCTTCTCAAGGGAGCGAGTATGACAAAGGAGGAATGACGACTCCACTGTTAACTTTTATTGTACCTACCGACTGACTGACTGGTGTCTCTACAGAAGGACTAAATCTAACGAATTGAGATAAAGTTAGTTTAATATAGCAGGTACGGAAGAGTCTTTTTCAGGACAAACAACGGTGAATCGTTCAAAGCTAAACCCTCAAAACTTTTTATTGCGTGAACATGCGGAACAACAGTTTGCTGAAGAGTTGGCGGAATTGGCAAAAGCAGATCAACGCCAGCGCCCGCCGAACTGGAATTTATCCCCCTGGGCAGTCACAACATATCTATTGGGAGGTACACTGGAGAACGGGTTTGTGGTATCGCCCAAGTATATTGGCGATCGCAGACTGATCGAAATAGCTGTTGCTACCCTCACCACAGACCGATCATTACTGCTGATGGGGGTTCCGGGAACCGCCAAGTCATGGGTATCAGAACATTTAGCCGCCGCTGTTTCTGGGGATTCAACGTTACTGATTCAAGGTACAGCCGGAACCAGTGAAGAATCCATTCGCTATGGGTGGAACTATGCCCGATTACTGGCAGACGGTCCCTCGATGGAAGCGTTAGTGGCGAGTCCGCTGATGGTGGCGATGCGGGAGGGTAAAATTGCCCGGGTGGAAGAGTTAACTCGGATTCCGGCAGATGTCCAAGATACGCTGATTACGATTCTCTCGGAAAAGATGCTACCAATTCCTGAATTGGGGGATGAGGTGCAAGCGATTAAAGGCTTTAATATTATCGCCACAGCGAATAATCGCGACAAGGGTGTCAATGACTTGTCTAGCGCCCTGAAACGCCGTTTTAATACCGTTGTTTTGCCGTTACCGAAAACCATTGATGAGGAAGTTGAGATCGTTCAACAACGAGTCGAAAGCTTAGGACGTGCTTTAGAACTCCCGGTGCAAGCCCCTGCTTTAACTGAAGTCCGGCGGGTGGTGACGATTTTCCGCGAATTGCGTAGCGGTATCAGCGACGATGGTAAAACTAAACTAAAATCTCCCAGTAGTACCCTGAGTACAGCCGAGGCAATTTCGGTGGTGAATAGTGGGTTAGCCCTAGCCGCCCATTTTGGCGATGGACACCTCAGCGCTAAGGATATTGCTTCGGGACTGGTGGGTGCTGTGGTGAAAGATCCGATCCAAGATACGTTAGTGTGGAACGAGTATCTTGAAACTGTGGTCAAAGAACGCAAAGACTGGACAGACCTGTATCGTGCTTGCCGAGATGTTGGCTATTAGGATCAAGTTGTTTCAGTCGGCGACTCCTGTCGCTACCATTACCTGTAGTGCTTGAGCATAAGTGAGATGTTGCCCATAGAACCAACTCCAGAGTCTTCACCCTCATCGGATCAGTCATCTACTGATGCGGTAAGTTCTGATACGTCTGATTTTCCGGAGGGACATGTTCTCATTGTTCAAGATGACCGAGGACGACATCGGTTTGTCCTAGACCGTGAACTCTATTCCATTGGCAGAGAACATGATTGTGATATTCGGCTGTTCTCACAGTTTGTCTCCCGTCACCACGCCACGTTAATGCGAGTAGAGGGTGAGGATGGCCATGATGCCTATCGCATTGTTGATGGCAATCTCAAAGGGAAGTTAAGTTCTAATGGCTTGTTAATTAATGGTCAAAAGCACCAAAGCTATGAATTGCAAAATGAAGAGGAGATTGTCTTTGGTCCTAATGTGAAGGCGATTTACTACCGAGTGCGTCGGGATCAGGTGGAGGGTTAATTGGTCATTGGTCATTGGTCATTTGTCATTTGTCAGCGTTTCAATTAAAGTTAGCGGTGGAGATTAGGGAACAGGGAACACCTCGGCTGCGCTCGGTGTGTCACAGGGAACAGTAAGGGTTTGAGGCTTGTTTACATAACTTAATCTAGTTAAGTTTATTTCCACCAACCTACTTAGAAGCCAAAATTAGAACTATTGACGCTAAAAAAACGAATTAGCCCTTGACTTTGCGGGAGATTTTAGGTACTTTTATATCATGGAAAAATGTGCCGTCCTATAGACCCATATCAACTGTAATTCGTAGTGGACTGACCCAGCTAAAATGGTGGAATAGATTTGACGTTTAAACCGGGCGCAAGCCTTGCGCCCCTACAATTCTAATCCACCAAATAAGGTGTGCCACGCCAGTAGGGTAGGTTAGGCGGTAATTAATTCACAACACAAATCCTTTAATTGGCGCTTCGCCGTAACCCACCACGTTGTCAAAATAATGGATCTCCCCGTAACGATAGTGGGGCGAGTCGAGATAATTAATGGATCTCCCCGTAACGATATGCAGCGACTCGCCCCTACAGCCCCTACTTTTCCTAACTGAATAATATGAAGTTTAAATGCACAACAGCTTAACCCTGTCCTCAGGTACATAGGTAACGGTTATTTTACTTACGCCTTAAGATACAGTCTCATCTAAATCTTAAGAGTCATGGCAAGAACGGGTTGTTTTTCTTACAGTTAGGTATAGTCAGTTTTACTGAATAGCTATCCCCATCGTCTCTAAACTTAGTTGTATCGAACTAAATCAAACAGATAGCCAGGATTAGGATGGATTTTGGGGTTCAACGTGAGATTGTAGGCATAATCTTAAGCAGCCAACCTGTAGTGACTGCCTCGGCTTAGGCAAAAAAGCAGGGGTGATTGGTGCGGATGAGTAATTTGAAACCCTACTGCACTAACAACAGTGATTCAACTCTCTAGTGAAGGTTGAATTCATTTCACCACTAATGGCTGTTAAAGCCATCTATATTTTCGACCTATCCCAACGGGTAAAACGTAATCTAACTCACACGGATACAACTATGACGGCTACCTATAACTTCAACCTCGTTCTCCTTTCTATTGCTATTGCCATTATTGCGTCTTACACCGCACTCGATTCGGTGGGGCGTGTCACCGTGGCAAAAGGGCGAACTCGCCAGTTTTGGTTAGCTGGGGGTGCGGTGGCGATGGGGATTGGCATTTGGTCAATGCATTTTATCGGTATGTTGGCGTATAACTTGCCGATTCCGATATCATACAACCTTTCTCGTGTCTGGGTGTCGCTGCTGGTGGGAATTCTGGGTTCGGGAGTGGCGTTGTGGCTGGGTTCTCGTCCTCATATAAGGTGGCTGCAACTATTCTTGGGTAGTGTGTTTATGGGATTAGGGATTGCCGCGATGCATTATACGGGGATGATGGCAATGAAATTAGAAGCAGTTGCCCATTATAACCTGACGCTGGTGGCGGTTTCAATAGCGGTTGCGATCGCAGCCTCTTTTATTGCCTTAGGGTTAGTATTCCAATTGCGGCATATCCAGACTGATTCGAGAACCTTACCCAAGCTGGCGAGTGCGATTGTTATGGGATTAGCCATTTCGGGAATGCATTATATCGGGATGGCGGCGGTTCACTTCCAAAGGGCGGATTCCCTGGTTCTGCCTTCATCCTCAACGATTGATAACCTGTGGCTGGCTCGATTTATCGCTGTGGTGACGTTGTTTATCTTAGCATTACCCCTAATTGTCTCCTTATTTGATCAACGCCTGAATGTGGAGAAGGCAAAAGCCGAAACCTTGCGCCAAAGTGAAGAACGGTTTCAGGCGTTGCTGCAAAATGCTTCTGATTTCATCACCGTGGTGACAGCCGAGGGGATGATTCGCTATACCAGTCCTTCCTTACCCCGTGTGTTGGGCTATGACACGGAGGATTGGCAAGGTAAAAGTATCGGGGAATTTGTCTTAAATGACGATAATCCCATCGCTGATAGTCTGTTAACCCAAGCCCTGGATTCCCCTAACGCTAATGTAACGGTTGAATTGCGTGTACCTAACGCCTCAGGTGAGGTGCGAGAGTTTGAAGTCATCGCCAATAACCTGTTGCGTTTGCCGAGTGTGGCGGGAATTGTCCTCACCTATCACGATATTACCGACTGTAAGCAGACGTTTCAGGCACTGCAAAAGTCGGAACAGGAAGCTCATTCCCTTGCCCAACGGGAAGCTTTACTCAATTATCTAGGGCGAGAGATTCGCAATTCTTTGGACGTGAATACAATTCTAGACACGGCTGTTTTCTCGGTTCGCAGCTTGTTAAATCTCGATCGCTGTCAATTCCTCTGGCGCACCCAGAATCAGGGAAAACCCAGTATCGCCATTACTCACGAGGCGCGAAAATCGGGTTTACCCAGTCGCGTCGGGTACTACTCGAATCCAGAAGTCATCTCTTTGATCCAATCCATCCAGGATTTAGAGATGATTCAGATTAATGATGTCACTAAAGACCCAGACTTGGATACCGCTCAACGGCAACTCCTAACTCGGTCTCAGGTTACGGCTCAACTGATTCTCCCCCTGAAAACTAATTCCGGTCAAATTGGTGCTTTAGTTTGTACCGATTATCGGCAACCTCATGCTTGGAGTCAGAGTGAAGTCGAACTCCTGAGTGCGGTTGTCGATCAACTGGCGATCGCGATCGACCAAGCCCAACTTTATGCCTCTGCCCATAGCACGGCAACGAGGGCGACGGCGCAAGCGAAGGAATTGCAGCAAACTTTGCAGAAGTTACAACAAGCTCAGGCGCAATTGATTCAAAGTGAAAAGATGTCCAGCTTGGGTCAAATGATTGCTGGGATTACCCATGAACTGAATAATCCGGTTTCGTTTATCTATGGAAATATTAAACCCGCTCATCAATATGCCCAAGACTTGCTGCGGCTATTAAAGCTTTATCAGCAGCATTATCCCGAACCCCCGGCTGCTATTCAGGAACAAGCTGAGATCATGAATCTCGACTTTGTGATCCAAGATTTTCCCAAACTCTTAGGGTCTCTGAAAATGGGGGCGGTGCGTATCCGAGATTTAGTCAAATCTCTGCGGAATTTCTGCCGCTTGGATGAGGCGGATGTGAAGCCGATGGATATCCATCAAGGAATTGATAATACGTTATTGATTTTGGGTAATCGACTCAAAGCCAAGGAGACTTATGCTCCTATTGAGATTATCAAACAGTATGGTCAATTGCCCCAGGTGGAGTGTTATGGCGGGCAATTAAATCAGGTGTTTATGAATCTCCTGGATAATGCCATTGATGCCCTGGATCATCAATCTCCGCCGTTACAAATCACGATCGCCACTGAGGTGCTAGAGGAGACGGATCATGTCCGGATTCGGATTCAAGACACGGGTCAGGGTATTCCTGAGGACGTTAAAACTCATTTGTTTGACCCGTTTTTCACGACTAAACCCGTGGGTCAGGGTACGGGGTTAGGATTGTCGATTAGTTATCAAATTGTCGTGGAAACACACAAGGGTACATTGCACTGTTTATCCCAACTTGGCGAAGGGACGGAGTTTTGGGTCGATATTCCCATTTCTCAAACTCAAAGTAGAAATCTTGGTGCTTCAGTATCCCCGAAACCGTTACGGGAAACCTGTGAAGTTTAAGGGGTATTTGTCATTTGTCATTTGTTATTTGTCATTTGTTATACTCGCGAAGCGCCAAGCCAGCTACGTCAGTATTCATTTGTTTCTTTTTGATCACGAGTTCGTTCAAACCAATAGAATTGAGAGGTTGCATCTATGAAGATATTACTGTTAGCCACAGCATACAATAGTTTAACCCAGCGCACTCATTTAGAGTTAGCCTATCGAGGGGATCAGGTTTCGATTGAATTAGGCTTAAATGATCAGGTGATGATAGAAGCCGTGGAACTCTATCAGCCGGATTTAATTATTGCGCCGATGCTGAAACAGGTGATTCCGGAAGCAATTTGGCGGCATCATGTCTGTATTATTCTCCATCCGGGTATAAAAGGCGATCGCGGACCTTCGGCGTTGGATTGGGCGATCGCGAATAATGTTGAGTCTTGGGGCGTCACGGCGTTACAGGCAACTGGAGAAATGGATGCGGGGGATATTTGGGCGTCGGTTAATTTTCCGATGCAGCCGATGAGTAAAAGTTGTTTGTATCGCAGCCAAGTGACTCAAGCCGCTATTCAGGCGATTCTACAAACAGTGGAACGGTTTGAGTCGGGAACGTTTACTCCCGAACCTTTAGATTATACAAAACCGGATGTGCAGGGGTGTTTACGTCCCTATATGAAACAGCGATTTCGAGCCATTGATTGGCGTAGTGACTCGACTTCTACTATTGTCCAGAAAATCCGATCTGCCGATAGTCAACCCGGTTTATTGGATTGGATTCATGGCAAACGATATTATCTCTATGGCGCTCATCCTGAAGATACCTTAACCGGAACACCAGGAGATATTATTGCCCAACGCCAAGGGGCGATTTGTCGGGCTACGGTTGATGGGGCGGTTTGGATTTCTCATCTGAAACCGAAAACCCGAAATCGTTTATCCTTAAAATTACCAGCCGCTTTAGTATTGGCGGATGAGTTAGCAACTGTACCGGAATCCGATGTCCCGTTAACGGTTTCTCCTAATCGTCAAACCTATAAAGATATCTGGTATGAGGAAAAAAATCAGGTAGGCTACCTGCATTTTGACGTCTACAATGGGGCGATGAGTACAGATCACTGTCAACGATTACGCGACGCCTTTATTTATGCCCGTAGCCGGAAAACTAAGGTGATTGTCTTGATGGGGGGACAGGATTTCTGGTTTAATGGGATTCATCTGAATGTGATTGAAGCGGCGGATAATCCGGCGGATGAGTCGTGGCGCAATATTAACGCGATGAATGATTTAATTCATACCATTCTGACAACGGATAGTCATCTAGTTATTGCAGGGTTACAGGGAAATGCGGCGGCTGGTGGGGTAATGTTAGCGTTAGCAGCGGATAAGGTTTATGCCCGTCGGGGGATTGTTTTAAATCCCCATTATAAGCGCATGGGATTATATGGATCAGAATATTGGACGTATTCTTTACCCAAGCGGGTGGGTTCTCAAAAAGCCCGGGAATTGACGGATATTTGTATGCCCATGGGGACTCAAGTCGCCCAAGAAATTGGACTGATTGATCAGGCGTTTGCGGAACAACCTGACAGTTTTTGCCAGCAGATTCAATTCGTTGCTGAAGAATTTGCTCACCATCCCGCTTATGGGCAACAATTAGCCCTGAAGCATGAACAACGGCAACGAGATGAGCGGTTTAAACCCTTAGAGGCTTATCGAAATGAGGAGTTAGCTCAAATGAGACGAAATTTCTATGAGCCTGACCAATCTTATCACCAACAGCGGTATAATTTTGTCTATAAAGTTACAGCGTCCCAGACACCGGATCATTTAGCAATTCATCGTCAGAGGGCGGATTCGGAAAAAACCTGTTCGCTGATTTTTGCTGAATGAAAGAGTTAACCTAGGGCTTGCTCGGCGCAATTGTGGTAAGGGCGCACGTCTATGCGCCCCTACAATGTTTCCAACTAATCCGATTTAACCCAGTCGGTAGGGAAAACAGAAGCAGAGTTTGTAGTCCCAATTCCAGAGTTTTGTTGTTTGCTGTTTATCATTAGATCATACACACCAACACCCAACATTCACGAATGACGATCCTCCTATTTCTTATGATCTGTTTTGAAAGGGTATCAGTATAAGTAAAACTTGATAGTCTGTCGGTTAACCTTTTAAATCTGTCAAGTAACGCAAATGATACGTTTTCTGTTAAGGAATGTGAACCCCTAAAAAACAACTGGAAACCCTTATCTTGCCGTTGTGCCGGGACTGTAGTATGATTTATGAAGATAAATTAAACATGAGACGTTGGGTTTATATTCGCTTTTATCGATAAATTGAGTCAAAAAACCTCCCAATTGCCGATTACGCCAACAATCTGATAGTTTTAAGAATTAAACACTACAAATACTACACGCCGATCTCAACGACACAATTTTGGCAACGCCATCCGTGGCTGATTTGACAAAAAAAACGCTATATGCAGGGGAGTCAGACGAAAAAATGAGCATCCATATCTTTGGCATACGTCATCATGGACCTGGATGTGCGCGATCGCTCTGTCATGCTCTGCAGAGTCTCAACCCGGATATCCTGTTGGTGGAAGGTCCCCCAGATGGGGATGGGATGCTGCCTTTAGTTGCCCATCCCCAGATGCAACCACCTGTGGCGTTATTGGTTTATAGACCCGACCAACCCCAGAAAGCGGTTTATTATCCTTTTGCCATCTTTTCCCCGGAATGGCAAGGGATTGATTATGCCTTAAATCAAGGGATTCCGGTGCGGTTTATGGACTTGCCCTTGGTGCATCAGTTGGCAGGGGAAGATGAGGGAGATGGGGGAGATGGGGGAGATGGGGGAGATGAGGGAGATGGGGAAGATGAGGGAGATGGGGGAGATGGGAGTTGTAGGGGTTTGGTCTCCAAACCCCTTTTCATAGATGAGGGAAAGGATGAGATTTACTATGATCCGTTGGGTTATTTGGCAAGAATTGCTGGGTATAGTGATGGGGAACGCTGGTGGGAACAGTTAGTCGAACATCGCCAGGAGAGTACGGATGTATTTGAGGCGATTTTAGCGGCAATGACGGCGTTGCGTCAGGATGTACCCCCCAGAGATAACCCTAGGGAAGCGCAACGGGAAGCCTATATGCGGAAACGGATTCGGGCGGCGCAAAAAGAGGGATTTCAACGTATTGCTGTCGTCTGTGGTGCATGGCACGCCCCCGCTTTGGTGGATATGCCTGCGGCGAAAGCGGATAATGCGTTGCTTAAGGGATTGGCGAAAACAAAAGTTGAAGTCACTTGGATACCTTGGACTTATGGGCGACTGGCATTTAAGAGTGGCTATGGGGCGGGGATTGAATCGCCGGGTTGGTATGGTCATTTGTGGGATTGTTATCAGGATGGGGGAATTGGGGGAGCCGGGGGAGCCGGGGGAGCCGGGGGAGCCGGGGGAGCCGGGGAAGCAGGGGGAGATGAGGGAGCCGGGGGAGCCGGGGGAGCCGGGGGAGATGAGGGAGTTGATTCAAGTCTGAGTCAGGGCGGGTTTTGTACAAATGTTACTATCAATCGCGACAAGAGAGTCCCTAAACCCGCCCCTACACCATCAAAACTTGGTCATTTGGGCGGGTTTTGTACAAACGTTACTATCAATCGTGACCAGAAAGTCCCTAAACCCGCCCCTACAGCATCAACAATCAACAATCAACAATCAGCGATCGCGATTCGTTGGTTGATTAAGGTGGCGCGGTTATTGCGTCAGGAAGATTTAGATGCCTCATCTGCCCTTATGATTGAGGCGGTACGGTTGGCGGAATCTTTGGCAGCATTACGCGATCGCTCTCTGCCGGGTTTGCTTGAGTTAAATGAAGCCACGCAAACGGTTCTCTGTTTTGGCAGTGATCTGCCGATGCGGTTAATTCAGGATCAACTGATTGTGGGTGAACGATTGGGAGAGGTTCCCGATGATACGCCCATGGTTCCCTTACAACGAGATTTACAGCAGCAGCAGAAACGCTTACGCCTCCGGGCTAATCCTACCGAGAAACAGTATGAACTCGATTTACGCAAAACAAATGACTTAGCGCGATCGCATTTACTCCATCGTCTGGATTTACTCGGTATTCCTTGGGGGATACGGCAATCGACAAGGGGGAAAGGAACCTTTAAAGAAGGATGGCGGCTGCAATGGCATCCGGAATTTGCGGTGAAACTAATTGAAGCCGGGATTTGGGGGAATACAATCGATTCATCGGCGACAGCATACACCCGAAATCAGGCACAACAGGCTCAAGCGTTACCGAGTTTGACTCAGTTAGTTGAAACTGTCTTATTGGCAAATTTACCCAATGCGTTACCAGAAGTGATGCATCGCCTGCAAACTGAAGCCACTCTTAACCGAGATGTCGCCCAATTAATGGAGGCATTACCCCCATTGGCGCAAGTCTTACGCTATGGAAATGTCCGCCAAACCGACACTCGGATGATTATCTCGGTGGTAGAGGGATTAGTGACTCGGATTTGTCTGGGTTTACCTCTAGCTTGTGCATCTCTGGATGATCAAGCGGCGCAGCATATCGATCAGCGTATCCAACAAATGAATTACGCGATTTCACTGTTGAATAATTCGGAGTATAAACAATCCTGGCAACAGGTATTATTGCAACTGGCGGATCAAGCCAACCTGCATGGGTTACTCGCAGGTCGAAGTTGTCGATTATTATTGGATGCTGGGGTATTTAATCGAAATGACACCTCCCGTCGGTTAGAATTTGCTCTATCTCACGCCAGCGAACCTCCTCAAACGGCGGCTTGGATAGAAGGGTTTTTGCAGGGGAGTGGATTGTTACTCTTGCATGACCATACCTTGTGGCAGATAATTGATGATTGGGTTATTCAGCTTCCAGGAGAAACCTTTACCGAGATATTACCGTTATTACGTCGTACTTTTGCCAGCTTTTCTACGGCTGAACGACGCCAAATCGGTGAACGAGTCAAACGGGGAACCTCGGTTGAAACACCAGGGATAGAGGAGGAGGAATTGGATTGCGATCGCGCGAATACGGTTTTGCCGATTGTGGCGCAGTTGTTAGGATTGAAATAGTAGGGGCGGGTTTAGGAACTCTCTTGTGGCGATTGATGCTAACGTTGATACAAAACCCGCCCAAATGACCAAATTTTGATGGTGTAGGGGCGGGTTTAGGAACTCTCTTGTCGCGATTGATGCTAACGTTGATACAAAACCCGCCCAAATGACCAAATTTTGATGGTGTAGGGGCGGGTTTAGGAACTCTCTTGTGGCGATTGATGCTAACGTTGATACAAAACCCGCCCTGACTCAGGGTTAAATCATCTCCCCCATCTCCCTATTCCCGATACAAAAATAACTCGTCCTCAATATCTTGCTGCACCTCAGTATTTATCTCATCACTGATCCTTAAACAATCCACCAATAATTGATTCGCATCATAATAATCCCATAGCGATCGCGTCTGGTTTGTGCTAAACTGCCAATCATGTTGCTCCTGTTCATGTTGTCCCAGGAAAAAGCGAACTCGTCTGATCCAAGATTGACGATGATTAAACCACCATTGGTTCAACATCTCCAGGTTAGATTGAAACTCAAACACCGGATCGAGTAAAGTGTTTAGTGATCGCGCTAATGTACCCAGACGCTCAGGATCAACCGCTAGGTTAAATGCTAGACTATAATTCAAGGTAGCGTTCAGAATTAATGCCCGGTATAACGGTGGCGAAAACGACTCGTTGGGCAAATAATCCGCCACCTTAAACGCTAACGCCTCCGGTAATATAAACTTAACGTCTAACTTTCGGGGTAAGGATAAGCATGAGAGTAATTGCTGTAACGGTGGCGCTTCGCAAGGTTGATCAAGCAGATATGAATTGAGTGTCTGGGCTAACGCCTGATCCAAAATTAAAGCCAGGGCAAAATCAAAGGATCGCACAGCGGATGACTTGTGGGATAATGGACTAGATTTGGATTGATGGTCTATCCAGTTCACGAATTGCCCTAATCGCTGATCCGGTATCAATAACTGATCCACCCCTTGTTTCATCGCCTGGATTAATTGTTCAGGGTGACGCAATAGGGTGAAAGTGAATAAAAATACCTCTCGCCAGGATTGTTCAGTCAAGTGCGTCACTAATTCCGCGATCGCGTTAGAGTTCTGATTCGTTTTCGTGGTAAACTCTCTAGCGGTGAAGTATTGCTGAACACTCAAATTAGCAAAAGAATAGATGCGCCGCGATCGCTCCACCAATACTCCATGGTGACATTCAATCGCTTTTAAAATCCCTTGACTCTGTATCTGTAAGCCAACCGGATCAACCTCCTGATAATCTGGGAGTGTTTGCAGATAGTCGCCAATATAGTGTTCCAACTGAGATTGGGCAAAGCAATACTGCTGTTGGGTAAAGGTAACAGACGCCACTTGATCCAACAGCTTCAACCGATTCACCAAGGACAACGGTTGCTCAGCGAAATCTCGCTCAACCCCTTTCGAGTGATCCCATTTCTGGAGCAGAATATCCAATCCTTCCTGATAAAGTCTAGCCTGTTGGCGAGGAAAACGGGCTTGGGATTGGAAGACATGGCAGATGAAACTGAGTAATAGAGGGGTTTTCGCCATGTCCTGAATTATCTGGTTTTCCGGATACTCCAGTTGGGCAATAAACTCAGTCGTTTTCGCTAACCCCCTCTCCCAATTAACACCAGCCAAAGCCACAAAGTACTTCCGGGCAAAATGACTAATTTGAGTCAACGTCCAATTGGCAAGTTCCACCTCAGTAAATCCGCCAAACCGATACAATTCCACCCCAGTGCGACAGGTGATCACATAGCGATTTTTAGCATAACGATTACAGAACCAACGCAGTTTGTTGAATAGGGAAAAACGCCTCGACGGGGAGATTTCATCCCAGCCATCTAGCAAAATTAGCAGTTTACCCTCCTGGAGTAAGGTTTTCACCGTTTCCCCAGAGACACCGCGATCGCTAAAATCTTGGCAGATATAATCCAGCAAACTCAGCGTATTGGCTTGTTGCACCAAAACCCTCAATTCAATATAAATCGGCACCCGATCTGCCGCAAATTTGCCTTGATTACACTGAATCGCCACATACTGCAACAACGTAGTTTTACCCGTTCCCGGTTTCCCCCAAAGGATTAGGTTGGTTTGTCTTGCCAACACCGCCATTGCCAACACTCGTTCCTGAGAGATTCCATCCACACTCAACCCATAACCCCTCTCCCGATTCACTTGAAAATGTCGCCGCCAATCCACCAAGTCGAACCAGCATCGGTTGGGGATATCTTGCCAAACCTCCACATCAATATAAATATCCGCTAGGGAAATCGGTTTCGGCAAATCCCATAACTGCACGGTACCCAATTGAGTCTCAATCTGATCCTGGCAGCAAGCACGAACCTCTGCAACTAAGGCGTTGACTTCAACGGGCTGATTTCCCGAAAAATTCATCGGTTGGGATAGCCTCTCGTCTGGAACCTGAGTCGCCACCGCTTGCCAGGATAAATCAAGTTGCGAGCAAATCTCGATGAAAATCCGTCGCTCAACGGGACGACCCGCAAAAAATTTACTGATGGATAGGCGAGTCTTAACGCCGACCTTTTTTGCCAGCACTTGATGAATCCACTGTTTCCGCGCCATCGCTTCTTTGGCTTGGACGATACCCTTTGTATTTGCCGAAAGCGATCGTTTACCCATATCACACCTTAACCCTCCTCGGACACTGATTCAGCGATCGCATCCTGTCAGGGAGGTTCTGAAAAAATGGTAACACAGCTATCCAATAACCTCTTTATTTATATTGAATGGACGCGACAAGGTGCATATCAACATCCAATCTGGTTCTCCTCAACTGGGATGACTGAATCCATGTACTCTATGATACCTCAATTCAGTTCTCTGATTGGCGCTACCGATTTAGGTGATATAGAAAAAACACACCAAATCATACCAACTTATACATATTGACCATAAATCTCAACGCGATGTTGATATATCACCCTATAGACTAGGATAAAGCTCCTCAAACTGGAGTCTAGCATAAGTTTATCTAAACTATACATGTGTTAAATTAACTTAAAAACAATCATCCAATTATTTAAGTTGCGTAAAAAAACATCAAACGAAAACATTTATCATTTAAATCAGACAAATTAAGGGAAGAAAAAATCAACAAAAACCTTGACGAACTCCGGGGATCGTGTAGTCTGTAAGACAGATAAGGATTATAAGTTTACAAGCTTTTGAAAAATGAGAAGGTAGGTTTTGATAAAATGCAACTTTTACAACAGGTAAGACCCACTGACTCCCCCCAAACTAACTTGAGTCGCTTAAAGTACGGATTTACCTATAAAATCTCCCAAGAGCTAGAAGAGCAGATGCTCCTGATCAAGATTTTCCTCAAACTCCTAGAAGATTCCCAGGGACACCTGAGCGACGATCAACAGTTAGAGTATCTGCAAATGATTCAAGACTCGGTACACCAGATGACTCAAGCCTTACAGGAGGCGATCGAGGATTTTGTCGCCGAAACTGGTTAACCTTTAGTTAACCAGCCGTCTGATAACATTGAGGGAGATGATCATGATATGAACTTAAAAACAGAACCGTCTTTAGAAATCTTGTCCAAACTAGGATTAGCCTATTGGCTGGAAGTCATTACCCATGATCCTTGGTGTGTTTACTACTTTGGTCCCTTTGGCACAATCCGAAATTAACCATAGATGTAGCTTGCTTCTTTTCGGGAAGCGAGTATTAATTTTCATTGTTAACCTTAATTTTGTCTGACTACTTATAGACACAAAATGATGTGTCTAGTCAAGACAATTTTGGGGTTAAAGTTCAACGACTGAATCGATATCCTTGACTTGTGTTACAACCTAAACCCCTGAATCAACTTTGAAGTTATAACCATGAGCAACAATGTGCCAGTCCAAACCCGCCTCTTGAAAGTCATTCAAGAAGAAATTGAAAACGCCTTAGACGCTTATCCGAACAAGTTTTGCCAAATTTTTTTTACCTGTACCAACCTACGCCAGGACTTACTATGCTACGTTTTGTGTAAACTATCGAATGATCCCCAGGCTGTTGCGGTTAAACAAGGCAAAAAACTGTGCAGTAAGCATACGTTTCCCTATTATTCGTTGGAGATGCGATTACATCTGGAATCCTATATTCGTGAAGGCATGAATTGTTTATTGTCAGATACTTACCACGGTTTCAATTTCGGGAATAGGGAATAGGGAATAGGCAATAGGCAATAGGCAATAGGCAATACTTTTATTTACATTCTGCTTTCATTGAATTCTTTTTTAATCAACCCATTCTAATCAAATCATGAGAACCATAAACTATGCAGTATCAATCTGTCGTCATTGCGGTCACTATCAACCCCAAAAAGGCTGGGGAGGTTACTGTCAACAGCTAGGCGTGGCTGTACAGGGAAAATGGAAAGCTTGTCCTTTAGCTATTTCCCCCTTTGCCACCTATGCTGAACACCTCGATGGGGTGGACTGTGGCTTAACGCATCGATAATTTGTTCCTTCCTGTGGTATCACTTCCCATGTTTAATTCCTTACCGACTGAATACACCAATCGAATTCTCTGTTACTATACAAATACTAGCAAACAGATTCAGATCATTCGGATCACCGATATTCCCAATTGGTACTTTGAGCGGATTCTATTTCCCCAACAGCGCCTCCTGTTTGAAGCGATTCCCCACGCTCATTTAGAAGTCTATAAAAAGAGATTTGGCGTGGCAGATTTAGCGGCTACGATTCTGTGCGATTTCTTGCAAGTGCAAGAGGAAGCAGAAACGCCTTCTCCTTTATATATATATCTAGAATATCTAGAGAGAGCGAGGTTATGAAGTAAGCCGTTCGGCATTTAAACCGTAATGTCAATCATAACGAAATCCTTGTAGTGCGGGCATCTTGCTCGCTACTAAGTCGTCTGATTCTCCATTACCCCGTCAATTCCCCCCGCATCACAGTAACCGCTTGTCCGCCCAGAATGACGCGAGCGCTCCCGGTATAACGTACCTTGACTACCCCGCCTCGATGGGAGGCTTGATAGGCTAAGAACTCATCTTGATTCAGGCGATCGCGCCAGAACGGTGCTAGACAACAATGGGCTGCACCCGTCACCGGATCTTCATCAATCCCTAACCCCGGTGCAAAGAAACGAGAAACAAAATCATACTCCGAACCCGAATCAGTCTGACTGGTAACAATAACATCAGATATCGGTAAAGTTTTGAGTAAGCCAAAATTGGGCTGTAGATGTCGCACCATCTCTTCCGATTCCACTTCCACCAAATAGCCCAAAGAATTCTGCCAAACTGATTGAATCGGTACGCCTAACGCTGACGCAAGATCTGGGGGGGCGGTTATGGGTTGGGAATGATTCACCGGAAAATCTAACTCAATCCATTCACCCTGACGCTGGGCGATGAGTATCCCGCTTTGAGTATAAAAACGGGCGGGTTTCTCCGGGGACAGATAACCCTCTGACCACAACACATGGGCGCTAGCTAAGGTCGCGTGACCACAAAGGGGGACTTCTACTATCGGGGTAAACCAACGCAGATTAAACCCATCCTCTTGGGGAACCAAAAAGGCAGTTTCAGACAGATTCATCTCCTGTGCCACATTCTGCATCCAGCTATCCGGTTGGGGAGTCGGCAAAACACAGACAGCGGCTGGATTACCCTTAAACGGGGTACAGGTGAAGGCATCGACTTGAATGATTGGCTGGTTCATAGTTTCAGCAGTCAGTGATTACCAGATCCCCAATTTCTCAAAGAATTCGCGGATCTTACTGGCATAGATTGTAGACTCAAATGATTTACAGTTGCTCAATCTCTTCTCTAGTCAGTCCTGTTGCTGCTGTGATTGTGTCAAGATCAGTTCCTTGTTGTTTTAAGATTCTGGCTATGTTAATCTTTTCCTGCTGTTTACCTTGCTCCATGCCCTCTTCTAAACCCTCCAATCTTCCCTCTGAGCGTGAACTTTCTATTAGGCTAATTTCGTAGCGTCGATTCTCCATAAATCTCAGGTAGTTGGCTCTTTCTGCTTCACTCAAACTATCGACGAGTAAATTTTCCTTCGCTTCCGCTAACCCTTGGGCGGTAAATTCTTCTTTGATTTGACTCTTTTTCAGGAAATATATCCATTCATCCAAGGTATCCTTCGCCACCTCGTTAAAGTTGTTGACTTTAATCACATAATACTCTGGAAAAATCTCATAGACATCTTGGATATTAAACAACTCCTGCTGCTTGATTAATAGCCTTAACTTATCGTCTAAGTGAAGACCACGAAAATAGAATTTGCCTTGGTAAATATAATCATTTCCCTGTCCCAAAGAACAGTAGTCGATATTCACTGAATAGACTTTTGTGACATTTCCGTAAAGTTCTCCTCTTTCCAGAAAGTGGGTAATTAATCTGGATGTGCCGTAAAGCATCCGATGAAAATAATCTTGCTCTGTACTGTTTTGTACTTCAATCAGAAGTAATTCTCCCTGGTCATTTTCCGCAAGAATATCGACTCGATTTAACTTGTCCGCCTCGTCTTGTTGATTGCTTTCACTTTCGAGGATGGATTGGATCGCGATCGATTTCCTCAATAACTCGCTTAAGAAACCTGCCAATACACCGTAATTAGCTTTGTTTCTCAGGAGTTTTTTAATCGCCCAATCAAATCGGATGTGGGTTGGGGGCATAACGGCATTGATGGGAACGTCTACTGAATCTATTTTGACAGATTTCGTCCTATTCTTTCAAGATAAGTGGTTCAATCTTTAGGACAAGAGTACAGGTTATAAATGAACCTCTGAGCGTGAACTTTCTATTAGACTGATTTCATAGCGCCGATTCTCCATAAATCTTAGGTAGTTGGCTCTTTCTTCTTCACTCAAACTATCAACGAGTAAATTTTCCTTCGCTTCTGCTAATCCTTGGGCGGTAAATTCTTCTTTGATTTGGCTCTTTTTTAGAAAATATATCCATTCGTCTAAGGTATCCTTTGCTACCTCGTTAAAGTTGTTGACTTTAATTACATAATACTCCGGGAATATCTCATATACCTCTTGGATATTAAACAGCTTTCGCTGGTTTATTGATAGCCCCAACCTGTCTTCTAGATGCAAGCCCAGAAAATCCAATCTACCTTGATAAATATAATCATCTCCCTGTCCCAGTGAAAAGTAGACGATATTTACTGAATAGACTTTTTTGACCTTCCCGTAAGCCTCTCCTTTTTCCAGAAAGTCGGTAATTAATCGGGATGTGCCATAAAGCATCCGATGAAAATAATCTTGCTCTGTACTGTTTTGTACTTCAATCAGAATTAATTCTCCCTGGTCATTTTCCGCAAGAATATCGACTCGATTTAACTTGTCCGCCTCGTCTTGTTGATTGCTTTCACTTTCGAGGATTGATTGGATCGCGATCGTTTTTTTCAATAACTCACTCAAGAAACCTGCCAACACACCGTAATTGGCTTTGTTTCTCAGGAGTTTTTTAATCGCCCAATCAAATCGGATATGGGTTGGAGGCATAACGGTATTTAGGAAAACGTCTACTGAATCTATTTTGACAGATTTCGTCCTATTATTTCAAGATAAGCGGCTTAATTATTATAGTGGTTTATTGAGAGTAATCTAAATATAGGATTCTGATGATGTTTAACTCATGCAAAATTTTATCTGATGAGCGATCGCCCTATTTCTTCAAGCACAGCAACAGTGCAAAAACCATCAGGAGTAAGGCTTCTGTCTCCAACAGTCCGTTCAAGGTTTGGGCATCTTCAGGTTTGAGGATAAAATGCGATCGCAACAGCGTATAAGGCAAAAATTGAAGCAGGGTAATACCGCCAAACACGAGCCACACCGACCAAGCTAACCCGCACCAAAGAGCGATCGCTGTCACGACATCAAAGAGCAACAAGGTAATATCCATGACGCGCCAGAGGAGTGGTGTAGATAACCAAGGAGTCCCCGTCAATCCGGCGATGTTGCTAATGTGAACGGTAGCTCCGTAGAGCAGAATCAACGCCAGAAACTTGGCATATCGGGCTGTCCAAGGATAGTTTAGGGCAGTATTGATCGCATCATTATTCATCACTTTAGAGTTCTCATAATTAATCCAGTTTATCGCTGGAGGATGACAATTAATACCAAATCCGATTCCTTAGACGTTGCTAACAAATCTCCAATAGCAGACAAGTGACTGAGCTACACTACAAGTCTATTTTGGCTAACGACCAGTTAATCCCAGGGACATTGGGCAACTCACTCCCATCATCTTTTCCAATTTCGGATTGAATCCGCTGTTGTAGCTTTTGGTTCATTGATAAAAGTAAATCTTCATTTTTAGACTTGTCTAGAGCAAGATTATTCATTTCTTGTGGATCATCCTTTAAGTCAAATAACTCCACATCATTGGCAGCATATAAATCTTCGAGACTTGAGGGCTGATTATGTTCAGTGGGAGAAAAATATCGAGTGAATTTATATCGACCATCAAAGACCGTGCGAAGACTACCTCTTTTCTTCAGATTGGGGCGAGTTCCTTCTTTAATCGCTTTTCTTATGCCTCCATCTTCATCTTTGACAATAGATAGAAAGCGAACCAGTTCACTGTCATTGGTCATTAAACCGCTATAGGTAAATAAAATACTGTCACGCGCTGCATCGACAGAGGCTTGTTCGGGTTGGCTCAATAAAGTTGTCAAATCTTTACCCGGTAACTCGCTTCCTACTAGATCAGCTTGTTCCTCAACCTTCACTCCAGCCAGAGACAGGAATGTGGGAACTAGATCAATATGGGAGGTTAACGCCTGACAGTTTTGCCCTCCTTCTACATCAGGATCATTCAGCATACGCCCACGATTTCGTAGCCAACGAATTGCGCTTCCTGCTACTAAATGGTCATTGAGATAGCCGCCTAAAGTATGACCAACGATATCACCAGGATCGTAGTAGTCTGAGAAGCCATACTCTGCCATTGCCTGAGTTAAATCTAAAGGTTTATGCTCGGACTCAAAATCACGGCTGAGATGCCACTTTCCTTTATAGGCAGTGTAATAGCCAGATTTACGGAGTAGATGCCCATAGGTGGGAATGTCAGTGGATAGATTAGAAACGTAACGTACATCGGTATTTTCAAACATACCATTGACTGGAGTCGATAGCCCCGTTAAAAGCACTGATCGTGATGCAGTACACATCGTTGATGAGGTGTAGTGATTGTGGAACGTAATACCAGTTTGTTGTAACCGTTCATGTCCGGGCAACGTGAGTCCTGATGGTTTTTGACGAAAATATCTTTCTTGATCGGTGAAGATGAACAAAATGTTGTAACCATCGGCTTGGGGAGATAAAGGCGGCAACTCCAAGTCTTGAGATTGAGAGTGCGATCGCTTTTGGCGGCAACTCCCTAATAGGCTTACCGTGGCGGTTCCCGCCACGGCATACTGAATAAAAGAACGTCTAGACAATGAATGATAGGTCATTTGATTGGTTAATTCTATGAATAAATCAGTGCCGATAAAGTTCTTGATTTTGACGACGTCCTAGGGTCTGGGTTACTCTGGCGATCGCGAGTCCTAAATAGGTGTAATATTACCAAACCTCTATCACCAGCGCAATCGTGAGGAATTATACCCAGGAGTCGTTAAAAAATCTTGACAACTAGCCTTGTAAGTGGGTGGACATAATTAACGTGAACGGTGGAGATCGTCATTCGTCGTTCGTCGTACTCGCGAGAGCGAGAAGCAAGCTGCGTCATTTGTAAGGATTTGAGGCTTGTTTACTTGCACTTAGTACAGTGCCGTTTTCTTTTGTCCGACTACTTAGCAATTTTGAATGTTATTTTTCTGATAGGTAAGTTTAAATGTACAAAGATCAACCCAGTAACACAGCGCGTAAGGTAGCACTGAACATTGTCACTCTGGGTGCGAAGCCCGGAATGGACAGGATACTGCCAGCCGGAATTGTCAACGCCACCGCAGATTTACTGGTAGCATCGGGTGCGGTTAGTGCCACTGCCGTTCAATGGTCTCGTTCCCGCAGAATGGTTTGGGTGTACGAGGCTTTTGACTGGATGATGAAAGGACAATTTGAAGCCTTTGGACATAGAAAAGCGTTCTGTGAACGTCAGGTGAGGGAAGGAATTCGTTCCGGGGCGTCACAGGTTCTTGTCTTGGGAGCCGGATATGATACCTTGAGTTGGCGTCTGGCATCGGAATTTACAGAGGTTAACTTTTTTGAGATCGATCATCCTGGCACAGCCGTCTTGAAAGCAAAGGGAATTGAACGGATGGGTGACAGAGAGAATCTTTATTTGTTGGCAGAGGATCTCGGTCAACGAAAACTGGTCGATGTTCTGAAGACTAATAGATTATGGGATACAACCGCATCTACCGTGATCATCGCTGAAGGTCTGCTGATGTATCTGTCTCCCCCAGCTCCCCAGGAGTTGTTTCGCCAATGTGCGGCGATGACCGGTGTCGGGAGTCGGATTGCCTTTACCTATGTTGGCACGGGTGCGGACGGACAGCCCGATGCTGGCGATTGGACGGGACTTGTGCTTTGGATTCTCAAGGTAGGTGGGGAACCATGGCTGTGGAGTATTCTGCCTGAGCAACTTGGGGGATTCCTGGAGGAAGTGCAATGGACAAACGCTCCTGATTTAGTTGGGTCAAGCGCCAAACATGGCATAGAGTATTTTGGTGTGGCGATCAAATGAATTGTCGGCGAACACAGCGCAACTACGAGCCGACGCGATCGCTCTATTTCTTAGCCCACAGAACAAACGCCAAATCACCAATACTTTGACCAAGCATTAACACCTTTTTCAATCATTCGGCTTGCCAGCTTGGAGCATAACTCTGACACGTTTCCCTGGCACTTCTGGCAATCTCATCTTGGGGATTAGTCAGGATAGGATGATGACGAAGGCGGCGACAGGCAATATCTAAAACAGTATCCCATCTACCTGGTAAAACTTGGAAGGAAGTCGAAACTCAGTGCGATTGTATTTATGCCATTACCAATAGCAAAATCCGACCCTAAAGCATTTCCTTGCTTGTCAAGAACTTGGATGTTGTTATTTTTATCTACCGTTGCGATATATTGGGCATCATCACTGAAAAAATATTCAGGATAGAGTTTTTGGTTAAATTTGGGTTCGGCTGATGTATCTGCAACTTTTCGTAATATTAAATATGCTCTTTCCTGGGTTATTTCTAACCATCCTGTATTTAAATCAGAGGGGTTAAACCGCCGAATGGGATCATCAATCGACTCGTATATATTAACCTTTACCGTCTTTAATTCATACCCTTTAATATCGTCAATTACTTTTGATTTTCTAATGCCAGTGAAAGGTTCAATATCCCAAATTATAACAGTTCCATCATTTCCACCACTGACAATAGTATTATAATTATCACTAAGAGCTAGAGTGTTTATATTAGGCTGTTCTAAGCCTCCATATCTATTCAATAAATCAGTTTTTCCTTCATTGATGCGTCCACCGCTATGCCCTAGTAATGGATAGTCAAGCTCATTCCATTTATTAAATCTATACGAAAACTGAAAAAATCTTATAGTTCCATCATCGCCAGCACTAATTATTTGGTTATTTTCAGGATTAAAAGCTAATGCATAGGAATTAAACTCATGGGCTTGGATACTAACTGGTTGAGTATAATCATTTGACTGGTCAATGCTGAGGATGTGAATAGTATCTCGATGGGGTTCATTCCCCAGTGCTGTACTAGCAATTAACTGATGATTCGATGTATCTTTAGCAAAAACGATAGATGTTACTTGCCCAACAACTTGTCGCATATCTGCCAGTTCTGGCTCATTACGCCCTACTACACTTAATATTTGTGGTTCAATATCTAGTCTTTCCAAATTCCAAAGTCTTAAGGAATGTCCTTCTCCTCCTACTACAAGAGTCTTCCCTTCAGGATTGACAGCGATCGCAGTCACAGCACCTGGACGATTACCAATCACCCGAACATCAGCACTGTCTTGACTAGGATTAATATTGAATTCCCTTACCGTACCGTCATCCCCACCACTGTAGAGAGTATTATTGTGTTGTGGATGAAACACCAAAGCCCGAATGGGTGAGTTCGGAGTTTGTAAAATAGGTGATGCAGCGTAATTTTCTAGATTCCATACCAAAATTTGTCCATCTTCCCCACCACTTACCAGGTTTTTTCCATCAGGACTGAAAGTAATGGTCAATACTGCTCCGCTATGATCTTGCAACTTTTGACAACCGAGTGAATTATCGGCAGTTTTTTTCCAAAGGCAAATCTTGCCATCAATTCCTGCACTAGCAATGAGGTTATTCTTGCTAATTGCTACAGAAGTAACTGCTCCATCATGCCCTCGAAGAATATTAACTTCTCTGGATGCTTCTAATGCGCTATAAAGACTGGATTCAGCAGCTCCTAATAAATCAGTAAAATTAGAGTAACTTGCGCCAACTGCTTGAATTGCTGATACCAAACCTTGAGTTGGTTGTGTTATGAGTAAATTTCTAGCCGTAGCAATATCTTGTCTTAGTTTGGTTTCCTGGCGCAATCGTTCAGCTCTTAACCAGAAAACGCCTAATAACGCTGCGACTATGACAGCAGCGATCGCTGTTAACTGAGTCCTTCTCAGCTTCTCTTTTTCCAGATGATCGCGCTTATCCCGACTTTCATCTAAAAACTGGTTTGTGGTTGGACTAAACCCTCCAAGAACCTGATTAAAAGTTTCATTCAGTCTCAGTTCTAAAGCCTGCTCTAAGCGAGATCCTGACCACAAATCCTCCGATGATTGTGTCTTTTGCCACTGAATCACATCATCGTTCAAACGGTTACGCAGGGCGATCGCCTGACGGTTTTCCGTGATCCAAGTATTTAGAGTTTTCCAAGAGGTAAGTAACACTTCATGGGCGATCTCGATTGTACTGTCTTGAGACTCTTTTACCCGATTACTCACCAGCAGGTTTTGATTCACTAACTGAGTTAAAACAGTTTGCTCCAGTGGAGCGCTAAATTCTGAGCGGTTAGCGCGTCGTCGTACAGGTTTCCAGTCTGTTCCAGATTTTGTATCTGTGCCAATATCAACTAACTTGAGGAAAATTCTCTGAGTCGCGAGTTGTTCGGCGTCAGACAAAGCACTGTAGATGCGATCAATACATCTTCCTCTCAAAGACTTCTAGAGGGTGTATGCAACTTACTTTTTAAGGAAAAATGGTCTGCCCCGTGAATTGTTAAGCTTGGAGCTAGGATTTACAGCACTTTCTAACACAGTGTAGTCCAGTCACCAGGAAATAGTTTTTTCCTACTCTTGTGTTGGTGGATTATAAGCTGTCATGCATTTAAATTGGGTATTAGCAGCGAGCAAGATGCTCGCACTACAAGGATTTTGCCATTCTTGGCATTTATAAGGTTTAATTAAATGCCGAACAGATGAGCAAGTCGGAAAACGCTGTATTTAGAGCGGTGCTACTTATACTTATTATATTCTACCTCTTCAAAAATAGAGTAGCGTCGAGAATTAGCCACAGAATTAGTCCGTCAGTCAGTTGGAGACAGGAGATTTCCTCCAGCAAGCCCAACTCTATGCAGAAGCCTGAATTTGGCATGAGTCACTCGCGATCGCGCTACAATTACGTCATACTCATCCTGATGTGTTGGCAGGGCTTTTGCAATCTGTGGGGTTAGGACGTTTTGAGTGTTGAATGTAGAGATGTGCCATGGCGCGTCTTTCTGGCGCTTCTTTCTGGGGCGGTTTTACTCCTATCATTGTCTTCCCAGATGTGACTAAACCTGCCCTGACTTAATGTTAAGTTCTAGAATTAGTTAATTGTAAATATAACTAAAGCCATGACGAATGACGATTGCCCATCAGCTAGCAGCTTGATGATGGGACTTTAATAATTTCTTTACAGTCTCGACAATTTCTTGGGGATGACAAGGCTTGGCTAGGTAAGCATCCGCGCCTTGCTTCATTCCCCAGTAGCGGTCAAAATCCTCTTTTTTCGCCGAACACATTAACACTGGGATATTCTCAGTGTCAGGTTCCGATTTCAGACGACGACAGACTTCATAGCCATTCATCCGGGGAAGGACAATATCCAAAATCACCAAATTTGGGCGAAACTGCTGAATTTTCTCCAGCGCCTCCACACCATCCCCAGCCGCAATCACTGTCAGCCCTACACGCTCAAGCAGCTTAGAGAGCAAATGTTGTTGGGTGAGATCGTCCTCTACGACTAACACTGTACTCATAACAACCTATACCTACTATGGCTCTCTAGCTTTCAGGTATTATAACATTTCCTCTGAGCGACAAAATATGGTCATAAGGCTGATTTCAGGTCACTCAAGTTCCGCAATCTGGCTGAATTTGGGAGTGCAGGGTGCAGGAATGCTCGTGACGTACCCTGCACCGCTGTTCCTTCGCTTCTCTCAGGAGGATAAGGGAGATGGGGACGTTCCAGAGGTAGCCGACTACCTCTGGAACAATCACTCAGGCATCCGTCATATAAACTTAAGATTACCGAATCGGCGGACAATTCAAATCAATTAAATATCCCCCTGCCTCAATCACAAAATCATCGAAATCATCATCACTGCCAACTTCTACCCGTCCCCCATCTTCCCAAGACACGCGACTTCCTGTAATAGTACCCTTTCTCCCCCCGTCCAAACGACCATTAAACTGAGCCAAGTTTTGGGTCGAAACAATACGACGTCGGGTTTGACCCGTAGGACTTACGGATTCAAGAAAGAAAACATAGCGGTTATTGGCTTTAAACATAAACTCGTTGAATTGATTCGATATCGTTCCCCCCTCAACTGTTCCGACAAAATCCGCTTGCGTTCCCAGATCATTTTGACCACGAGAGCTTTGTATCGGCTGGTTTGTGCCAAAAGCATCATAGGGTTTGACTTCCTGAAACAGAATCGTTTCTTCCCCGGTTGTTTCATTCCGTACACCAAACGCGGCTAGGTATGAGCCATGAGATTGCAGGAATTCAAATTCCACAATCGTATCCTCTGGGAATTGCACTGCCCGATTATCAAAGATATCCTGAGCTTGCACAGACGTTGCCAGAGTACTCATTAATCCAGTCGCGATCGCGCCAATGAACCAAGATTTGCTGTAGAGTTGTCTCATTGCGAATTATCCTTATTATCAAAACCCTGTTCTTGAGCGAAGCCAAGGATCAAACCTTAATCCTTTACCACGCCAACAGCGCCAGATTTGACCAAGAACATGTCCCATCTAGTCCGGTAATCTGAATCATCTTTTAGCTTCAGTTCTCAGTGTTCTAACGCTGACAAGCAACAGGTACTGGTAACGTTAACATCATCATCGCGCACCCTAGCTTAATAACTACTATTATAAAGTGTTGCGATCAGTACAATATTCCACGGAAATATAAATACTTAAAGTTATAAACACTTAAAGTTGGCGACTCGCCCAACTTTTAATTCATAGGAGATTTCCTACTTAGGGTTTACTGCACAACTCCAAAACCATTATCTATCAATGCTTTGAGTAACATGGACATTGGATCATCTTCAAGGACATAAGGTAAAACTCTTTCATACCCTTACACCGCTATCAGGGAAAATGTATCATTGCTCCCTCAGCTTCCCCTGCTTCCCCTGCTTCCCCCGCTTCCCCTGCTCCCCCCGCTCCCCCCGCTCCCCCCGCTCCCCCCGCTTCCCCTGCTTCCCCCGCTCCCCCCGCTTCCCCGGCTCCCCCTGCTTCCCCCACCGCCAATCTGCCCCCAACAGGACGATTCCTACAAGCAGAGCTAATCAATGATAATAGTTTTTTATATTTGCACCGCCGCTAAATTGGGTTAAATTATGAATAGAGACAAACAAACCACACACACGGAGCAAATCCAACCATGTATACCACCTACCAAAACGGACTGATCAATTCCACCCCTGTTGAAGCCAAGACAAACCCCATCACCCCTCCCACCTCGCCCCAACAACCCATCAAGCCACTGCAAACCATCAAGCAATGGTTAGAGAACATCGAAATTCACAACCCCACCAAAGCTAGATTCTTCTGCAAAATGATTCCCGCCCAATGTCCCTTTGAACGCGATATCTGTTTCCTTGGGCGTCGGGTTGCTCACATTCCTCCCTTGTGCAAACTCAATCCTTTCTATGATGAATTTGTTAGCCTTCGCTTTCGCGCCCTGTGCTACTTGGCTGATCAATGTGGGGAAGATATCAGTGCTTATTGTTAATCATTTGTCATTGGTCATTCGTCATTCGTCATACCAAATCTACTTCAGTAACTCCCTTGAACACTTAGATTCTTTTGCCTTAGAACCCTCTGCCCTCTGCCTTCTACTATACATCCATAACTCGCTGCAAAAATGCCCACTTATCGGCAATCTCTTCAATAATCTTAGCCGTCGGTTTTCCCGCACCATGACCCGCCTTAGTTTCAATGCGAATTAAGACCGGATTATCCCCAGAATGTGCCGCTTGTAACGCTGCTGCAAATTTGAAACTATGGGCTGGAACCACGCGGTCATCATGATCCGCCGTCGTAATTAATGTGGCTGGATAAGCCGTTCCTGGCTTGAGATTATGTAACGGAGAATAGGCATAAAGCGCCTTAAACTCCTCTGGATTCTCCGGTGAACCAAAATCAGAACACCATGCCCAACCAATCGTAAACTTATGGAAGCGCAGCATATCCAGAACCCCAACAGAAGGAAGTGCAGCACGGAATAAATCAGGACGCTGAGTCATACAAGCCCCGACTAATAAACCACCATTACTTCCGCCACCAATTGCTAGTTTTTGCGGACGAGTATATTTATTCTCAATTAACCATTCCGCCGCCGCAATAAAATCATCAAACACATTTTGCTTGTTCAGCTTTGTTCCCGCTTGATGCCAATCTTCGCCATACTCTCCACCGCCTCGGAGATTCGGAATCGCATACACGCCTCCCATCTCCATCCACACCAGATTACTAATCGAAAAGCTGGGAGTTAGGGAGACATTAAACCCACCGTAACCATAGAGATAGGTGGGATTATAGCCATCCAATGCTAACCCCTTTTTGTGGGTAATAAACATCGGCACTTGTGTCCCATCCTTACTCGGGTAAAACACTTGCCGCGTTTCGTATTGAGTCGGATCAAAGTCTACGGTTGGTTGGCGAAATAGGGAACGTTCCCCGGTTACCATATCGTAGCGATAAATTGTGGCTGGGGTGGTAAAACTGGTAAATACGTAAAAGGTTTCCGTATCATACCGCTTCCCGCCAAATCCCCCGGCTGAACCAATTCCCGGTAATTCCACCTCCCGAACAAAGGCACCATTGAGGTCAAAAATCTTAATCGAAGAACGGGCATCTTTGAGGTAATCGGCGACAAACTGGTTATTCAGAACACCGACATCTTCTAATGTTTCTTCAGCTTGGGGAATCAGTTCTTGCCAGTTCTCCCGTTCTGGGTTATGAATATCAATGGCAATCACCCGACCTCGTGGGGCGTCTAAGTCAGTTTGAACCCAGAAGATTGACCCGTCATTATCAATCAGACTGAAATTCGCTTCAAATTCTGAAATTAATTCGACGATAGGAGAATCGGGAGTTTGTAAGTCTTTGTAGAAAACCAGATTTTTTGGATCAGTTCCTTGACTAACATAAATAATCAGATAATGCCCATCTTCTGTTACTGATCCATTAAACATCCATTCTTTCTGGTCAGGGCGATGATAAATTAACTGATCATCGGATTGGTCTGTGCCGAGTTTGTGATAATAGAGTTTGTGATAATAATTAGCATCTTCTAATTTTGTGGCATCGTTGGGTTCGTCATAACGGCTATAGAAAAAGCCTTGATTATCCGTTGTCCAAGATGCACCGGAAAACTTCACCCATTTGAGATGATCGGATAAATCTTCTCCGGTTTCCACATCCCGCACTTTCCATTCTTGCCAGTCGGAACCGGAGGTAGATAAACCATACGCCATGCGGTTCCCGTCGTCACTAATCGCGATACCTGATAGGGCGATAGTCCCGTCTTCGGAGAGGGTATTGGGGTCAATCAGGAGTCTGGGTTCTCCATCGAGAGAGGTTAAGGTGTAGAGAACGCTTTGGTTCTGCAGTCCGTTATTTTTGAAATAGAAGTAGCGGTTCCCTTCTTTATAGGGAATGCCATATTTTTCGTAATTCCAGAGTTTGGTGATGCGCTGCTTCAGGGATTCCCGTTGGGGGATGTCTTCGAGATAGCCGAAGGTGACTTTATTTTGCGCTTCTACCCAGGCTTTGGTTTCGTCAGAGTCGGGATCTTCTAACCAGCGATAGGGATCAGCGACGTTCGTGCCATGATAGTTGTCTACTTGATCAGCTTGGCGGGTGGTAGGGTAGGTCAGAGGTTGGTGAGAAGATGGCATAGTCTCGAATGTGAGGCAGCGTTTTCTAGTGTAGCGCTCTTTGGGGAAGGGTTAGGAAGCGTGTGGAGGATGGGGTGCGATCGCGTAAAGATTACCATAAGTTGTCATGCATTTAAATTGGGTATTAGTAGCGAGCTTTCCGGCTCGCATTACAAAGATTTCACCATTGTTAACATTAAGGTCTAAATGCCGAACAGTTTACCAGAACACAAGTAACGTAGGGTGGGTTAGGCGGGATTTAAACGGAAGCGATAACCATTTAATGAACAATCCGCCGTAACCCACCGATGTTAACTGGGAAGTGTATTATTTAATTTAATCAAAGTTCTATCGGTATCCAATCCCCGATGGAATGAATAGCACAGAATTTAGTCAGAGCGATCGCGAATTACAGAAAGGTCAGGATGCCGATGACTGTTAGGGGAATGATTTAGAGTGGGGATAATTGCTTCATTGCAGTATTCGATGAGTGTTTCAGATACAATCTTCTGGCATTTGTTGGATAATTTCCATTGTCCTAACGCTGACAGTGCAGACTCGTTGGAGCAAATCAATCACCTGTTCTTTGTAATCGGCAAACTTGTAGGTATTAAATTTTTCGCGGATGGTAGGATCTCTAGGTTTCTTCTCTTTGTATTGGTCGAGAATCCATTCTAGAGCGGAGCGGTTGCCCAATTTATAATCCCAGGCAATAGCGGGAACACCTGTGAGTTGGGTGTTTTCATCCAAGATGATCACGCCCTTCGTTTTGTCGGCTTTGAGTTTGACTTTAGGGGTGGCTTTGGTGGCGATTTCGTTGCGAGTTAAACCGTAAAGTTCGGCGGTTTCATAGGTAAGATGCAGATTCATCAAGGCTTTGCCCCAGGTTGCCCATTTATGGAAGTCAACATAGAAGGGTAGGCGGGGAAATTCACGTTTGAGGTTGATTTCGTATTTGGTGCGGTAGGCGGGATGGTGGAAAACGGCGTAGGTGTAGTGGAAGATGTCTTGTTTGGTGATAGTGGTGTCGTTGTAGTGTTTATGGAATTGGGTTAAACCCCAGTCGGTGATGTTGTCGATGCGGTTCCCGTTTTCGTCATAGCGATAGAGGGGAAGACAAATTGTGTCACCAATTAGGTGTAAGTCTACACATTGGTTTGTAGCTAAAGTTCCAAATGGTTTGGTTCGACCATTACTACACGCAATAAAACAATTCTTACGGATCGTAGATTTTAAGCTTTTGAGCAGTACTATCGGCAACATAAGTTTTGCGAATTTGCTCGTCTACTGCTTTGTAACAACGATTTTTATTATTATCATTTTCGCTTTTTTGGTTTGCATAGTAAGGTGGATTTCCAATAATCACTGAAATATTACGACTATTTTGCTCCTGGATTCGTGCTGTATTTTGCACACTCATAGCAAATAGATCAATCTGCTTCCCTTCAAATCCGCAATGCTCTAACGTATCCACCAAGCAAATATTCTTAAACTCTTCATACTGCCCCATCTTTTGCTGATAGGTAAATTCAATATTCAAATTAGCAATGTAATAAGGCAAAATCGCCACTTCATTGCAGTGGATTTCGTACTTATATTTATGTTCCAGCTTATCTGGCGGCAAATATTCGATCAGTTCGGTCACATAGGTTCCCGTACCCGTACAAGGGTCAAGAATCTCCACCCCCGGATCACTCAGTAATTTGCCAAAGTGCTTATGCACAAGATAATCCGCACTCTCAATCATAAAGCGGACAATTTCATTAGGCGTGTAGACAATGCCCAACCGATCTGCTGCCTTGGGGTTATACGCCTTGTAAAAATTCTCGTAGACTGCTTTGAGAAACTTCTGCTTTTCGTGGTGGTTAGCGATGTTTTCTGACTTACGACGAATCACCACATAATAGTGTTCAATACTCTTGAGAGTATTCCTACGAATGGTTTCCGTGAAAAACGTGTTGATAATTTCCGACAGTTCCCGCGCAATATTGTTTTCCCGATGAAACTGTGACTCATGGAAAATATTGGTAAAAATATCCTCCGTAAGAATGTGCTGAATTAACATCTCATGGATGTCAAAAATCTCGATTTCGGGGTTGATAGACTGGCGACAGACTTCCAGAAAAGTGTTGCGGCGTTCCCTAAATTCTCTATTGCTGGCTTCCTGTTGAGTGATAATGTCCCGCAGAGCTTTCAGAATGTGGGGAATGTCTTCTTTAAACTTGTTGATAGCAGAGCGAAAGTCCCGCACTTCTGGGCGTTCGTATTCCACAAAAGTGGTAATCAGACCATCCAAGGCTTCGGCATCTCTCATAGAGACGCGCAACTGCTCTCGACTGTGCTGAATCAGGACAGCACTTTGGGAGTCTTCAAACAGAATGGGAAGTGGAATAGTCGCCATGATGTAGGGGCGGGTTTAGTCACATCGGGGTTAGGCGAAGAAACGATAATAGTAAAACCCGCCCCTACAGATGTACCATGACACCTCTGGAACATTCCCACACCCGATTCCCCTCTCTGGTTAATTTCTTTCTACTGATCAATATTGTCCCTCCTGAGATAGTATCCTTTCTACAAAAAGAGGGACTTGGTTACTTAACTTCCTGAGTATATCCTTCACAGTATGGGGTGGTCGTTTAAGAGCTTCTGCTTGCTCTTTGATAATCTGTAACAGTGAGCTTGCTGTACAATTTTCACAAAGCTCAAGCAAAAAATCGTCTGGATGCTGTGCCTCAACCCCAAAAGGTTCAAGAGAATTCTGGGGAAAATCCTTCAAGTTGAAGGTAACAATTACTTCAGCTTTTGCCTTGACCGCAGCCGCCACAACATGGCGATCTTTCGGATGATTGGTCATCAGGTTGACTAACTGATCAGATAGTTCAACCATTGCCTCTGGAAATGCACTTTTTATGTGTGACTGGTATCGTGCTGCTTTAGCCTCTGTCATTTTTTCCTGCTTGACCAGATTACGAGTCACCTCATCTAGTATTTCTTGGGAAAAGTAAGGACGATAAAATTCTGCTTCAGCCGCACGGAGTAAAGTATCACACAAGGGCATTGGAAAAATAACACAAGCATCTAAAACAACTCGATGAAGCACAATATTTATCGCTCGATTTCATGACTTTCCTGATCATAAAACCCTTCATCCTCCAGGAAAGCCGTAAATTCACTGAGGTGCTGGCGACGTTGAGCATCTCGTTGTTGCTTGTATGCCATGATATCTTGGGAGCGAATACGCCGATGCGCTCCAACTTTTGTGTAAGAGATGTCTCCCTGTTCCAGCAGTTTGATCAGATAAGGGCGCGACATATTTAAGAAGTCAGCCGCCTGTTGAGTTGTCATTTCACGATCATTGGGAACAAGGGTTATCCCTTGCCCAGATGCCATTGCGTGTATGACTTGCCGTAGTGCTTGGTAGACAGAATCAGGCAGTAGAATCTCTTCTCCGCTGCTTCCTACCAATCGGGGCTGTGATTTCTGTGCATTCAAAAGGCGTTCTAACCGTTTGATATGTGATGTTTCACGCTCCTCAGCCATAAACTGCACAGAAGTCTTATGTTCTTTCGGCATGATTCTTGCGTAAGATAAAGAATTAGGTGTAAGTACCGAAGTACAGTATATAAACCCTATTTACACCGTGTATACACGGTAAAAGATACATTCAGTATAACGATACCGCCAGATAATCGCAATATCCGAAACAAAAGTTACGTTTGACAGAAATCTCTCACGTCTTTCACCTCAAACCCTAATGCCTCCGCCACTTGTTCCACACTCAACCTATTACCTGTTTCCCGTTCCCTCAGCGAAGCTTACAGCGCTTTCCTCTGCTATGAGGTACAACATCAATCTAGCAGTTTGAGGGATAGCGGGCTAATACTGTACTCCATAAGAGCGCGAAGCGCTGTAATGATTCAGGTATAGAGAAAGATATGATCCCAAATGTAATCGATTAATCGTTTAGCATCATTTAAAGGCAGAACCTGACAACATCCTCGCTTATCTTTCGTCAATAACGGAATTTCCGGGAGACTTGCCGTATCTTTGCCATCTTGCATCAGTTTACCCCGAATATTCTCTAAATTATGAATCGGACCATTGATATCAAAATCAATCTTTGTGCCAAACTTATTATCCATCCAACTTTCAATTCGGTTGTCCAACTGTGCAGGAGTTAGGGGATTCTGGCTAATTAAAAGATGGTAATAAACTAGAATAATTTCTTTACATTCCTCCTCTTCCGCCGCATCAATTAAGGCATGAAACACGCTGGCATTATTTGCCATATTCTTAAAAAACAGGGTTTCGGTCACAGTTTGGCGGAATTTAATCTGCTTACTCTTATAATTGCTATACTGCTTATAGGCAAAACCCCCTAATGTCACCAGTAGCGATAACACAGCAACGAGGACGGGCATAATATCCCGGACATCCTCTTCACTTGCCTGAATCGTGTCCAGAACCGATGGTCCCATGGTAAAAAATAAAATAGCTGCAATCACAACAAGAAGTTTAGGCAGAACTCTCAAGATGACTGGAATAGCAGCGCCAATAGCCGGAACGATTAAGAAGAGGCGGTCTTTCCAGGTCATGCTAATTTTGATATTGGGGAAAAGGAGTTCCAAGTCAAACTTAGGGATATTCTTGTAAAAATAGAGATACATCTTCCCTGGTGTGAACTGGAGAGAATCTAGTTCATCGCCTTTGTACTTGAAATAATCGGCGTCTTTGAATTTGATCAATAAAACAACTCGTTCAAAAAGATTTATTGTTTTGTCTTTTTTCTTTAAAAACTTTTTAACCTGAATTGTTTTTTCATAATCTCCGCGACAGTAGCAGACGAGTTGGCCAAATTCATCAAAATCAACATCAGTTTTCAGTTGAATTAAGGACTTTTCTTTAAAGGCGCGTTGTAAACTATTCGGAGATAGAGGCACATAATTGGCGCGTTCGAGAATCGTCTGAAAGTCGGTCACCACATTCGCTTCGCGTTCGGCTAACTTATCGGGAGTGAGTTCAATCCTCGATTGAGTATCAGCATCAGGGTTGAACGGATCATAATTATCCTTTAACCGTTCCAAATAAGCATGAAATTTAAAATGATAATAGGCGGAAAGTAGCGTGCAGAATTCTCGGAACTGTTGCACCTTCTCGTGAGGCAACTGTCCATCGTCTAGGCACAGTTCGATTAAGTCGCTGCGGCGATAGGGAATAAACGCTTCTCGGTCTTGATAAGTCGCCATATCTGACAATAGACTAAGTAGTCGGACTTGCATTAAAGTTTACGGTTGAGACTAGGGAACAGGGAACAGAAATGATCCTTCGCTTCGCTAGTCGGACATGGCGCGTGATTGTGTAGGGGCGGGTTTCACCACTATCCTGTCCTTAGCACCTAGATGTAACTAAACCCGCCCCGACTGAGTGCGAGAGTTTTGACCCTTCGCTTCGGAAAGAGAGCATGGTTTTGACAATCTTTAACTCAGTCCGACAAAATTGATGTCCAGGTACTTATTTGACAGACACAAACCCAGCACCAATTCCTTGTGACGGGTCGCGAAGCCTGATATTTTTAATCGGTACGGCTGAACAGGGTAACGGAGATGCCCAACATCGGACTGTCCAGTCGGCTGGATAGACATAAGTCACATCATTTACTTGATCAGATACTAGATTAACACTGGGTAAGGGAGGAGGTAAAATCAATCGTGATTGAGCATTGCCCTGAATCAGACCAACGGTAGTTAAGCCAAGGAAAAATAGGGAAGTCAACAGGATTGTTTGAGGTTGTTTTAGGGTATGAGTGAATCGAAACAGCGGCTGGGTCAATTTAGAGGGAATTTTCTCAAACAAAGTTTGACCATATATCGCCCCAAATAAAGCTGGAATAAGCAGAAAATAGCCCAAGCCAAACCGAATTAAAGGACTTTGCAGCATAATAAATGTAATGCCGAGTAATCCCAATAATACTATCCAGGTAGTCCCTAATTTGAGGTGTTTTCTAAAGTTTCGGAATATAGGGATAGAGAAAACAATAACAAAAATTGTGATAAACGCCATTATTTGAGACTTAACCGAACCTTTTAGCCATCGCCAAACACCTAAAGCTATAGCTGTCACTCCCGACTCATTTGAATCCGAAAACACCCACCAAAACTTGATGGGCTTAGTTTCCTTTATGGCTTCTTCGATGGGAACTGACCAAGGCAGGTCTAGGCACATAAAGGTTGAAGGATACAGGGGGCATCCGGATGTGGTCAGGCTATATAAAACCATGGGTGATAGGATTAATAGAGTAATAGCACTGCCTGTCAATAGCCGCTTAATTTGTAGTTCCAACTGATTACCCATCAGATAAAAAAGAAATCCTATGGGGAGCAGAGGTAGCGCCGAAAGCTTAACAGTTACGGCTCCGGCTGATAGGATTAGGGGAATAGTTTTGGCATCGAAGAGAGGCATTTTGCCATCACTATTCCCTAACGAAGACTGAGCGCTGTTGGAAATAACTAGAATTGACCAGGCTGTCACGCCAATAAGAAACGCTACGGTTACATCAGGGGAAAATGAAATAAGTATTGGTGAACCCGTCAACACGGTTCCTGTATAAACGAGAATGGCGATCGCTGAAAATATCAGTAAAAACCAGTCCGATAAGCGTCCTTTGCGGCTGACTATTTGATTCAGCGTAATTAGAGATTGTAAAATAGCGATAAGGAAGACAAAACCATTGGTAATTGCACTGACTCGACTGCCAAAAATTGGCGATGTAAGTGGTGCAGCGAGAGCAAACCAAGAAGAGGTAAAGCCAAACTTACCATGAATGAGTGCTAATCCATTAACCGCGCCAAATTGAGACATCCAACGGATAGAACCAAAGTGATAAAGTCCGGTGTCAAACCAGACTATTTTTTGACTGGTAAAAGCGGCAATAATTAATTCTAAGGTAATAAATCCAACGATAAAGCTGGGAGAAAGAAATGAGCGCACCGCAGCCAGTTCACGCCGGGTTGACTGAGACAGAAGAGATACGGCGACTAAACCGACGACAAGGACAAAGCCAACGGCGCTGGATAACGGTAAAATCAGGGAGGTTGCCAGCATAGAGACGCACAGGACAACGATTCCCAGCCAGACGGCGGCGATGAAGCGATCGCCTCTACGATCAATGCGATCGGCTTTCAACCGATTCACAATAGCTGTGCCAATTGAGAAACAAACACCAATCAGAAAAAGCCAGGTAATCATAAAATAAAGCATTCAGCACCTCTAGTCATGACTAGCGCGATCGTTGCTATTTCTCATTTTCATCTACTTTACGCCCAAAAGGTACGTTATTAGACCGCGTGGACTGTAGCAATTTTATTGCTAGTGCCACATTGTTATAGGCTTCCAGATGACCGATGAGGGCGAGTCGATCAAATTAATAGGCTTTCCCATACCAGATAATCCAGCGACTCGCCCCTACAGGACATACTTACCAGTTTCGTCATAACTAACAATCACGCCTCCTGGTTCAGAAATAGCATTGGCTGGAAAAGCATCACGCAAAACAAAGATGAGAATATCTGCATCTGAATCATATTTAACATTCATCAGTTTACCCCTGCCAGTATCGATTGACTTGATTTGTCCAGTACAAGGTCAAAATTCGTTTGGTGTTACCAATTTCAACAAAGATAACTCTCAGTAAACCCCCTCCACGCCTAGATTGTGCAATGAAGACATTATCTTCTACTATAACTTGTTGAGGATTCATCAAAACTGTTTCAAGTTCTTCGCGAGTGCTCTCTAATCGTTGTTACCATTGTTGCTGACGCTCCTGTGCATGTCTTGTCCAAGCAATCTGCCTTTCTGTGTATTCTACTCATCGAGTTCCCAAGCTTTTAAATAGTCTGCCAATTCTATAAAATTGCGCCGGATTCACATAGTATATAGTTTTGTATCCCGTATGTTGTACTTCAATTTGACGTGTATCTTGTAGTACAATAAGCTCAGGAAGGTTGCCAGCAGGGAGACACACAGGGCAACAATTCTTAGCCAGACGGCGGCGATGAGGCGATCGCTAATCAAGTTGTAGCGTTAATCGCACCCTGTTTGGAACTATCTCCCCAAAAATTTGAACCATCAACCATGAACCATCAACCATGCAACAGGTAACCAGTAGGCTACATGAAAACAATTTCCAAGATAACGTTGATTGCCTTCTTATGGATTACCGTCATCAACTCAGGAACATTGGGTGTTCTAGATACAGAACTCAGGTTGCAGATGGCTCATAGTTGGTGGACAGGAACCGAAGAAGTACAAGTTGCTCCCGATTATAAACCCAGAGGACGAACCGACATTCGTTTAGGAGTCGTCGGCGTTGGGGGTAAGCGTTACATCGCCTATGAACCGGGACAGTCTATGCTGATGCTTCCGGGTGACTGGTTAGGAACTCAGCTTCATCAATGGTTTCCCATATTACCCGCGAAGGATTTTCGAGCTTTAGTTGTCAGTCTGTTAATTTTTATCCCTTTAAACGTGGCGGTTGTTGTCTCCTGTTTCTGGTTACTTAGACTGTTTAAATTTGAAGAACGAATCGCGGGTTTAGCGAGTATTGCTTGGTTACTGGGGACAACAGTTTTGCATTACTCTCAAGTTCATCATCAGAATAATCAAGTCCTGCTATTTGTTACTCTCGGTTACGCTAATGCACTGGCTTTTCTACTGCGCCAAAACCCTCGTTTTCTGATCTGGAGTGGACTAGCACTGGGGGCAGCTATGCTGATCCGGGTGACCAGTGCTATTCATGCCTTCACCGTAGTCTTGTTCTTATTCGGCTGTGCTGCTTATCAAAATCGGAATACGCGCAAAGTTATTAAAGTCATTGGATTGTGGATTGTCGGTTTTATTCCCTTAGCTTTCCTCGGACGCCTTTTGGACTACATTCGCTATGGTAATTTTTTAACCCATGGACAAAGCTTACAATTGCATCAAATCAACCCCGAATCAAATTCATCGAATGCACCTAAAATTGATATGCCTGATGAGTTTTCCAGAAATCGATATCCTGGACTCTGGGGCGTGTTTTTTTCGCCAGCCAAAAGTATTTTTATTTATGATCCATTATTACTACCGGGCTTGGTGTTAGCGATTAGATTTTGGCGGCGACTTTCTCCCTACCTACAGTGGTATCTGGTGACGGGAATCCTCAACGTGGGTATCCATATCATTCTCACCAGTCGTCTCAGTTTTTGGCACGGGGATAGCGCTTGGGGAGCAAGGTATCATCTGACGTCTGTTCACCTATTACTTATTCCCCTGACGGGTCTGTTTATCCAGCATCTTCTATCGGCTAAAGGGGTAAAAGTGTGGCTACTACGAGGAATCCTCTCATTAGCGATTCTATTCCAAATTGCGTCGGTGGCAATGCCGATGAACTTAGAAATTTATCAAGCTAACGTAGGAATGCCGGGGTCTCGGCTTGAATTACGTATTGGTCAGCGTTTGATTAATATTGTTTGTTTGAGCAACGGCTCATTGTCTAAGTTTTGTGTCAATAGTAATCCGGACAAGAGACCCTATTTAAACCATTTGAATCACCTCAATTTTCTCCCGTTTACTCTTCGTCAAGAGGCTGCCAATAATCCGGATTTAGGTAAAGTTTCCCTAGTCTTCTTGATTGTTTGGGGATTAGTATTAATTCTCGCTATTGGCACGACGCTATGGTTCTGTGGTTTTGGGTAAGTCACAAGCACAGAATTAGTTCAATCCTCTCTAACTAATTAATAGCAGTACTCCGTTGAGCAACCCCAATTGAACAAAAATGATCAAGTCCTGGCTGGTTGGCGGAAACGAATCAGTGTAGCCACAAACCACGCTAAAGCAAGAGGAAGAACTGGATACCAAATCGTTCTCCAATTAATTAGACCATTCAAATGAAACAAAGTACGGATTCCTAAGTCACTGTGCCATAGCAAGCCCAAGATAGTTGCTACAAAGAGCGCTAGAAACGTTAACACCTTTGGCGATACCGTAGGATCGCCCAATTCTTGTCTGCGAGAGGGAAAGAAAAAATCTTTAATTGCCTGCCAGTCAATAAATAGGCAATATCCGATTAAAATAGGCGTAGTCGTTACGACTAGCCAGAGTGCATTAATAGCATGAAATATCAGTGTCATGGATACAATCAGGTCTCTTACCTTTCGATTGATCACAGACAAAAAGAAAAAGGTTTCAAAAACAAGTGTATTGACATGTGCCGCCAGGTATATTAATGGCATTTGAGAAATAAAGGGAGCCAACCTATTTAAATGTAAATTGTATATTGCCGCCTCAATATTTCTATTGAGAAAAAAGTTAGCCATCATATCAGAGTGCCTAAGCCAGGCACCTCCAAAACCCATCTTAAAAACTGCCGAACCGAAGAATAAGATTGAAAAAACGATAAGCAGGGCGCGAGCAGGCAAGAAATAGTCCCAATTAGAAGCGTGAGGATCAACCTGAGTTCCACTTTTGTGTCTCCTGAGCATTGAGTCTATGGAGTAGGTGTGTCCCCAAGCGTTAATGATAGACATGAAGAAGGGAATATAAAATACCATAGGTAGCAACGTTCTTTTCCCATCTACAGCCGCCGATAACGCTTCCAGCAAACCGCCAATTAACAGGACAGAGACAGTCGCCATTCTTGTTTTATAGCCAAAAGCCAACAAAACCAATGCAGCAACTAGAAATGACTCAAGGGTATTCCCCAGTACTAAAATTAGCAGGAAAATTTGGCTCTCTTAGACTGGTTATGGCAAATTAGCAATTTAAATGAGCTTAAACCCTTAAGTAGCAAAGGCTCTAACAGAATCAAAAGCCTGTTTTATTAGAATTGCTTTTTTTAATCTCCATGATTCTTGCGTAGCAAGGAT
>NZ_JAVJQP010000118.1:0-6960 GCF_040218875.1 Coleofasciculus sp. D1-CHI-01 | reverse complement strand
TGTACCACTGAGGATGGTTCACATCATAATAAAGATTCAAATCACAAGCCGAAAACACCAACTCTGGATTCCAGTTAGCCGGTTGAAAGGTAAGAAATAATAGTAGGGGTTGTAAAAAATGAAACTCGTCTGGCAATCCAGATTCCTCCGGGTTGTCACTCGGTAAATCATACATCGTGGGTAAGGTTTGCCGAGGTGAAAGGGGCGGGTTAGTTTGAGTGGGAAGGTTAACCATAATAAGTAGTCAGACTTTCATTAAAGTTAACGGTTGAGATCGTCATTCATCATTTCGCACTTACTCCACATCATCAGGTTCAACCCCCAACTCCCGCAATCGTGCTGCTAATCGTTCTGCCCGTTCCCGTTCCGCAACTGCCTGTTCTTGCGCCTCAATAGCCCGTTCTCGTTCTGCTATTGCTTGTTCTTGTGCCTCAACAGCCCTTTCTCGTTCCGCAACTGCCTGTTCTTGTGCCTCGATAGCCTGTTCTTGTGCCTCGATAGCCCGTTCTCGTTCCGCTATTGCTTGTTCTTGTGCCTCAACAGCCTGTTCTTGCGCCTCGATAGCCTCTTCTTCCGGCGTTAAAATCAACTCTCCCTCAAGAGTCATCCACCGTAACCACAGACGGTTAATTCCCCGAAAACTTCCCTGCCATAACCCTAAACTTAACCCCAACTCCGGCATCACTACACGATTATCAACTCGGCTTGCTGGTTCATAATGACCCCCGACTAACTGAAACGCCTGCATTTCATTGGTATAGCGACTAAACACAATTGAATACGGAATCCGCAAAATCTGCTCATAAACCTGCCACTTTGTCGGTGGATTTCCTGGGGTTTGCACCGTTTGACCCAAATCTTCCTCTTGTGTACCGGGAGACAATAATTCCACCACTACATAAGGATTGATTACTTCTTGCCACACCACATAACTTAAGCGTAAATCCCGCCCTTCATACAACCGAGGTGTTCCCACTACGCCAAACCAATCCGGGCGTTTGTACCACTGAGGATGGTTCACATCGTAGTAAAGATTCAAATCACAAGCCGAAAATACCAACTCCGGATTCCAGTTAGCGGGTTGAAAGGTGAGAAATAACAATAAGGGTTGTAAAAAATGAAACTCGTCTGGCAATCCAGGTTCCTCCGGGTTGTCACTCGGTAAATCATACATCGTGGGTAAGGTTTGCCGAGGTGAAAGGGGGGGGTCAGTTTGAGTGGGAAGGTTAACCATACGTAGGGATTGCTTTAGGGAGTTTTGTGGTGGGGAAAGGCAATAGGCAATAGTAAGGGTTGGAGAATCCTTAACATTCTTAGTACAGGGTACAGAATTTATATCCAGGTACTTAATGGTTAATCGCTGTTCGATTACAAATGACCAAGGACAAATGACAAATGACGATCACCACCTTTAAGTTTAGATTGTGTCCACCTACTTAATCGCTGACTTGAGAGATTGACAAAACTCCTCAATCGCTTTTAATCCTTCAGTCGGGGTTCCTTCAGCTAAACGCTTCACGAAAGCACTCCCCACAATTACCGCATCTGCGCCCCACTGTTTCACCTGTCGCGCTTGTTCGGGTTGGGAGATACCGAAACCGACTCCAATGGGTTTGTCTGTTACCGCCCGCATTTCCTCGAGTAAATCGGGGACACTGGATGCAACTTGGCTTCTCATTCCGGTTACGCCTGTGACGCTGACGAGGTAAATAAAGCCCTGGGATTTTTTCGCGATCGCGTCAATTCTAGCTTTCCGACTGGTGGGTGCGACTAATAAAACCACTTCGATGCCAATTTCAGTTGCAGGCTGAATCAGCGATTCCGCTTCCTCTAAGGGTAAATCCGGCACGACTAACCCCGCTATCCCTGCGGCGGCAATTTGTTTTAAAAAGACTTCAATTCCCCGGTTGAGAATGGGGTTGTAATAAGTAAATAGAATAATGGGCGCGTTTAGATCGGGGGTTACTTCCTGCGCGATCGCGAGGACATCATCCAATCGTATCCCCCGTTTCAAGGCTCGTGTCGCCGCCGCTTGAATCGTCGGACCATCCGCCAAGGGATCGGAATACGGCACACCTAGCTCTATCATATCCGCCCCTGATTTGTCAAGGACTCGCAACGCTTGAGCCGTGGTGACTAAATCCGGGTCACCTGCTGTGATAAAGGGAATAAAGGCACATTCAGATCGTTGGCGTAGAGTCTCGAAGCACTGGGAAATTTTGGTCATCGGTTAGGGAACAGGGAACAGGGAACAGGGAACAGGGATTTCCAATTAATCACGGGTTGATTTATTCAGACTCTTGTTCCAATTCAGCTTGTAACTGAGCAAGTTCTTCTGGGGTCATCTCTTCGAGGCGCTTTTGCAAGACAGCATCCTCGTACTCTTTCAGTTGCTGGTTATAGGTCATCTTGTGAGACCCCACTCGGAACAGATATGTGAGTACCCAGCCGAGTAAACCGCCGACTAAGAGTGCTTGACTCCAAATCCCGGCTTTCATCTCGTCCAAACCAGCAACCTGCAAGAGGATATACATAATACCACCAGTCGCAAACACGCCGATGGCAATTCCGATCGCATCAATTCGTCGCATTTGTAGATTAAGCTTGGAGCTGACGTTTCTTGGGGCGGAAGTTCAGGAACGGGCTGAACAGTAACAATCCAGGGAAGAAGAAGAAGACGAGGAAGTACATGAAGCTACGCTCAAAGGAGCTAGCTACATACCAGCGCTGTTTTAGGTAAAAGTACGTGAGCAAAGGAACGACGACGAGGTAGAGTCCACCTAAAGCTAGATAGAGTAATGCAACAATCATGATGGTCTGTCTTATAGCGGCAACAGGTCTCTCAAATATAGGCGATCGGAGAATCAAGAGTTGAATAGCCCGAAGTTAGACTACCCTCAGCCTCCTCTATCGCCCTTACTATCTTACCTTGTCCCGGTTCCTCAAATTTTCTAGTTGCCAATCTGCCCCATTTAATGTTCAAATAGACAAATGCGGAGGTTTTGATGTAAACTTCAATACCGAAGCACAACCAAAAAGGGGGCGTGGCGGAATGGTAGACGCTACGGACTTAAGTAAATTGAGCCTTGATAGAGAAATCTGTCAAGTGGATGCTCTCAAATTCAGGGAAACCTACGTCTGAAATCTGAAAACAGATAAGGCAATCCTGAGCCAAGCCGATAAGAGAGTGTTGAGTGCTGAGTTATGAGTTAAAACAAATTCATTCAAACCTCAAAACTCAAAACTTATTGGAAGGTGCAGAGACTCGACGGGAGCTACCCTAACGTGAAGCCGAGGGTAAAGGGAGAGTCCAATTCTCAGATGCTAGTGAAGGCAGTAGCGAAAGCTACAGTGAGAATGAAAATCCGTTGACCGTAAAAGGTCGTGAGGGTTCAAGTCCCTCTGCCCCCATCTTAAGCAAATAATTGTCATGCTGAACGAATTGTCATGCTGAACGGAGCGATCGCGGAGTGAAGAATCTCGCCCGATGTTTCGCTTCCGTTCCTTATTTTCCAGATTTGATATCACCTACGAAGAAGCACGAGTGGCTTGAACCAACAATTTGGTCAGTTGAGAGAGTTGCCGTTTATCAAAGGCTTTGACTATCGCTTTAGCCGCCGCTTTGGGTTCTACAGTAATCGTAATCTGTTTACCACCGCCTTTGCTGGGGGTAGCTTTTGCCAACTTCTGTAACGTTGGACTTGCCTTGACAGCACTCTCTTTGCCTTGTTTGACTTGATCACTAGATTGTTTGAGTTCTTTAATAATGACAGGTGCGAGAGAGTGGAACGAATTTTGCGAATTCGCGATCGCATCTGAAGCATTTTTCACCAAGACTTGCCAGGGTTCAACCGTTTGGGCGAGTTTCGCTAGCTTATGACAATTCTCTTGCAGTTTTTGACGATTGGCGGGTGTGTCTGATTGTTTGAATAGTTGCAACATTTGCTTGAGGATACCTGTCACCTGAGCAGAAAAGTTCTCAGGTGCTTGACCCGTCGCTTTCGCTCCACCCTTTGCTGATTTTGTCGGCGCAGCGCTTGCTGGTTCACCACCACTAATCAACCGTTCCAGGTACGTCTGCAATTCCTTGAACGTCGGTTCGGCAGCTTGCACCATTTTATCGGCTTCATCATCCCGGAGACCAAAGGGTCCTTGAAGTTGTTCGATCAGGTCTTTGAGAGTGTCGTAGCCTTGTAAGAATAAACTCTCGACATGGCGATCAAGCTTAACGGGATGTTCTTTGAGAATCTTCAAACAATCCTCTAAGCGGTGGGCAACTTTTTGTAGACTGCTAAAGCCTAGCATTGCCGCCCCCCCTTTGACCGAATGAGCCGCACGAAACATCTCATTGACCATCTCTGGGTCTTGGGCGCTTTCCTGCACATTCAATAACCCTTGTTCGAGGGTATCAAGGTGTTCTTTCGCCTCTTCGATGAAATAACCTAAGATTCGTTGCTGATTCCCCCCATCCACGGCAGTTTTCCCTAATCCAAACAACTATGTATACACAAAACCTACAAAGGTTATGGTCTTTATTCTATTGCCAACAGGTTTAATCCCATTGCAGTCTACCAATAAAACTCTTTCTTTAGATTACCTGAATTTGCCGTACAGCCGTAAATGCTGAGTAGCTGACTCCAGCCGTCCCTTCACCAGGATGGGTAGAATCCCCCACCAACCATACATGATTAATGGGGGTGCGAGTAGCAAAGCCAAAGGGACCGAATGTCGGCACTCGCTGACCAATTCCGCCGACGATTCCTTGATGGCGTCCGGTGTAATAGGCAAAGGTACGAGGTGTTGCTGTTTCTTGGTGGATAATGGTTGCTGGAGTTAAATCAAAATACTGACCTAGCCGTGCGATCGCGTCTTGGGTATAATCTTGTTTTAACTGGTCATAATCCTCCTGAGAACCTTGCCACCACAGTCGGGTATCGGTAAACGAGGAGGCAATAATCGTGGCTTTTCCCTCTGGGGCGCGACCATCACCGGGTTGACTAACCGAGACAAATAAAGAGTTATTTTCGCCAATCTCACCGTCGTAATCGTAGAGAAATTGCAGGTGAGGTGGACAACCCGCAGGAATGGACGTTTGGTCAACACCCAGATAAATCACAAAAGCACCTGATCCTGGTGGTAATTTATCGACGCGACGCTGATAACCCTTAGGTGCTTGGTTTCCCAATAACTTAACCAGGTTTTGTGCAGTCACATTTGCCACCACTTCATCGGTTGCTTGTGTCCAAACTTGTCCTGTTTTCTGATTTCTTACCGTTACGCTTGTAACCTTGCCCCTGGAAACCTGAATCTGTTCCACAGTATGACGCATCAGCAGTTTACCACCCCATTTCTCCAAGGCGGCGACCAGGCGATCGCTCAATACCTGCATACTCCCCTTCAGGTGAAACAATCCTTGAGGTTCTTGGGAAACGCCGAGGGCAGTTGCAGCATACAATAAAGCGGTTTCATCGGCATCCACTTGGGAATACAGCTTCAGTTGTAAATCCAGAAATGTCCTCAAACGCTGATTGTCATAGAGTCGATAGCCGCGCAACGCATCTCCCACCGTCATCAATGTAAACGGTAGCGTAATCAGGGTATCTGGACGCACCGCTGAGATTAATTGCCACAAATCCCAGAGGTTTCGTGGGGGTAATACGGGATCATGGGATTGAAATCTCCAACTGGCATTGAATAGAGTGGTCATCAGTTGCCAGAAGGGTTCACTCCCCGGAAATTGCCGTTGCCGTTCTTTTGCCCATTTTTCTGGGTCGCGCCAAACGTTAATCGGTTCAGTTTCGCCAGGGAGAAATACCGCACAACCGGGGTCACAGGGAGTCGCGGTAGGTAAGTCAATTTCTAACTCCTCGAAAATTCGCTGATGAATGCCACCTAGTTCTAAACCTGCCACTTGGGTTGCACCTACATCAAAGGTAAAGCCGCGACGCTTGAACGTGGAGGCACATCCGCCAGGGACAAAGGCTTGGTCGAGGACTAACACCGAGTAACCTCGACGGGCAAGAAGTGCGCCAGCCGTTAGCCCCCCAATTCCTGCACCAATGACAACGACGCGATGGGTTTGAGGAGTAGAAACGCTGGGCATGATTATTGCTTTACATTGCTTAATATATCTTAATATAAAACCTTTTGTTTAAGAATAGCATCGATCATTAGACATCCCCCTAGTCTATCTCTGTTTATGCTGTTGCCAGTTTCCGCCGACGCGCCGCATCAGGTAAGCCACACCAAAATCGCCATTTGGATGTGCTGCTAACCGTTCCCCCAACTCAATCACCTGCGCCCCTAACTCACTCCCTAATTTTTCCGTCGTGGCTTGGCGTTCTTTTTGCCAAAGTTGCTGTTCTCGTGCCTTAGTCTGCCATTCGTTGGTAAAGAGTTGCTCAATTATGGTATGGAGTCCCAACCTTTCTAGAATGTCCCACTCCCCGTAATCGCACCAAATCCCGCGACAGTGAGAACACCGTTCCACATAAAAGGGCGTCTTGAGATTAACTTTAGCGCGAGAGAGATAGCGCTGGCACTCTGGACATAATGCGGCTTTGGTATCGAAGGGAGACTTGACAAAATCCACATTTAGCGATTCAGGGGGAATATCAGGCATTTTCTGATCAGACGGTTGACGTGCCTGCCATGCTTCATACTCTTTGGCAGGAATCCAGATGCCTTTACACTCTTGGCAATACTTCACGGCAAGCTGATGCTCTAAATAGCCGTCTAAGAGCGTTACTTTACTACATTTAGGACATTGCACCGATTTTCTTCCTCAAAGCACCTGTCCTTATTAAAACTCAAAACTCAGACGTAGCCTGCTACGCCCCTACACACTTAATCAGGGCGGGTTTTGAACAAACGTTATCGTCAACAGCGCCAATACATTCCCTCAACCCGTCTCTACACACTTAATCAGGGCGGGTTTTGAACAAACGTTATCGTCAACAG
>NZ_JAVJQP010000102.1:0-5901 GCF_040218875.1 Coleofasciculus sp. D1-CHI-01 | reverse complement strand
GGGAGCAAGGGTACATTTTCCCTGAGTAAGGTGATGCCATACTTATGAAGGATGCTACCCCATTTCCTTGCACTTTATCCACTGCCCATAAGCCTCAAAGTATTGATGGATAAGGGTTTCTAGGTTGTGCAGCAAGCCCTAGGTAATAGGCAATAGTGAAGAAAAACACTTACTCATCAAGGGATTGAGCGATTTTAATTTTTCTTCATTTGTCCTAACCTTAGAGCGTAATGCTATAAAGGGTTTTGGCGGTCGCCAAATGCTTATTTCAGTGCTATTCGACTTAAGCAGAATATCGCTAACTTGGTAAGTCTTTGAACCCGTTTTAACGGGTTTCAGCTTTGAGCCAGAACTTTAGTTCTAGGCTTACTTTTATCGTTGAGCCTCAGGAGCAATAAGTATACGTAAAAGATTTTCCAAGTCATTCAAATCGCCAACAATACGTCGGACGGGTGGGGGCCAAACTCGCAGCAGTGTGGGAGTCGCTGAAATTTGATTAGCTTCTGCTTGTTCAGGATGCTTAAATACATCAATTACTTTTAGAGTATAAGGATCTTGTAGGGATTGTTCGAGTAACTGATGCAGTTTTTTCAGGATATGTTCAGTTGAGCCACTGTGTCCCGATACAAATAAGCGCAGGACATAACTAGGAGTAGTTAAGGGTGTAGAGTTAGCCTGACTCGGATTCGATTCCCTATCTGAGTTCGGGGAGTCTAGAGGAGCAATTTCTGTAGACGATGGGTGGGACGATTCTCGCCACTGTGTTTGTTGAATCGTCCAACGTTCTGGAAAAGACCAAGTATAACTCTGGGGAGATTGAATCAGACTTGAATCGTGATCATGCCTAAAATTAGCATCAGACAACTGTTCCATACATTGATCCGGGCGATCGCAACGGATGATCAAATCATGATCCTGCCACAATTGGGGAAAGCGATCGCGATACGTTTCCAAAACCATGGGATCACAAGACTCTTCCCGCCAAGGGGTGACTTGCCACAGCAGATTTCTAACGCCAAACACCGCATTCAGCAAAGCCTGATGGTGTTGAATCGGCGGATAAAGTTCTGCTGACGTTCGCATCTGTTGGGTATAAGGATCGAGCCAACGATCAATTGTGCCAGTATATCCCGGCACTAAAAAATGGGGTGGTTCCGGTAATCCGAGAATTTCTTGTAAACTCGCACACAGATGCAAATGCCAATGCTCTTGTTTACTAGGGTCAACGCTATAAATTAAATCTCCCCCTGGTGTAAATAGGGCAATACCCTTAAATAACTGAGGAAACGAGCGTTGAGTCTCGTTCATTGCTGATTGTTGATTGCTGATTGTTGATTGTCACCAATTAGATTTTTGTCTGGTAAATCAAGGCGGCAGATCACAAGATAAGATTTTCTTTTCTGCCACCTCTTTGTCCTAACATAAGACGTAGCTTGCTTCTTTTCGGGAAGCGAGTATGACAAATGACAAATGACAATTAAATACGACCCCGTAACATCATCGCCATTTCATTTTGAGTCGGCGACTGTTCTAGGGCAGTTTCTTCAGTGATACGTCCTTCCTGATAGAGGTTAAACAAGGACTTATTCATCGTCATCATGCCGTCAAATTCATTAGCCGCCATCAATTCATGGACTTCCTCATATTCACCCTTGCGGATATAGTCTCGAATCGCTTCTGTATTAATCAGAATGTCGTGGAATGCAGCACGTTTCCCATCAGTGGTGCGACATAACCCTTGGGCAATGATTGCCACCATTGATTCAGCAAAAGCGACACGGATGGCGTGTTGTTCTTCTGGATTATAAAGATTGAGAATCCGTTCAATGGTTTTCACCGCACTGTTCGTGTGCAGCGTTCCCATAACCAAGTGACCCGTTTGAGCGGCTTTCAGCGCTGTGTTAACGGTTCCCCTATCCCGCATTTCCCCAACCAGAATCACATCCGGATCTTCCCGCAAGGAGGCTTTTAACGCATTGTCAAACTGGAGAGTATGAGCGCCGACTTCCCGCTGCTTAATTAGGGCTTTTTGGCTTTTATGAACAAATTCAATCGGGTCTTCAATCGTAATGATATGCTTCGGCATCTCCTTGTTCATGTAGTCAATCATTGCCGCTAGTGTCGTTGACTTACCTGAACCGGTTGGACCCGTGACTAAAATAAGACCCTTGTGGTAATTACAGACATCCCTGAGGATTGGAGGGAGTCGCAACTGTTCCATTGTCAAAATCTTGAGTGGAATCAAGCGCATGACTATGGCTGGTCCATTCAAAGAGTCGAAGATATTAATTCGCACCCGGGCAAAGTCATACTGGGCTGCACCATCAAATTCCAGTTCGTTTTGGAAGCGGCGAATTTCTTCATCGGTGAGAATTTCCCGCAACCAACACATAAACGTGGGTTTATCAGTTACAGGATGTTCTGTCCGTTCCATTTCCCCTCGGTTCCGCATTCGAGGAACTTCACCGACACCGACGTGAACATCAGAAAATCCTTTGTCATAAGCTTCCCGGATAAGTTGGTTTAATGTTGGTTGTCCGGGAGCAAGTCCCGCACCTGGCGCTGGAGTCCGGGATTTAACGCCTGATGAAGCTTGACGAGAACTCGGTGCTGTTTTAACTGCAGTAGGATCTGATGCTGATTGACCCGCTTTAGGCGGCATCGGCATTGTTTTAGAGGGCATCGCTTGGGTTGCCCCTGGCGGCGCTTTCCGAGATGCTCCTCCCCTAGGCGGTGGCGGTGGGGCTGGAGGAACGCGGGGTGGAGGGGGTGGCGCACTCGGAGGTCGTTTGGGATCGGTCATGATGGTTGAACTATCACTTAAGTTAGATTTTCTATACTGGTGCTTCCAGAATTCCCAAGCTTTAGGGATTAAATATTATTCACTTCACACTTATCCCCCACTATAAAACCATATTCGGTAGTTCGTCATTTGTTTATGTCATTCGTCATTCGTTTACCCTCCGTTATCGCAGCCTTAGAAGGAGTGGGCTGTTACGGAATGATTTCTTTGACGCTAAATCGCCTGAAAGCGCGGGGAACCTTCACCTTGCCATTGTTGTAACTGCGATAATTGTTTCATCGGACTTGAGTTTGACCAAGCGATCGCCACATCCATCTTTGCCGGACAACTTTACAGATTTTAACGATACATTCATGACTCGATTGTCACTGGTTAGTAATACAGCCGTCTCTGTTTGAGAGGCATTGATGACTCCCATTAATCGATCCGCTGAGGTTTTAAACTGAAGCGCTTGAGTGCCAAGATCACCGCGTTTGATGCGCCGGACTACATTGAGTCCTAGGCGTTTGCCATAGCCTTGCTCGGATACCAGTAACAGATTCTCGTTGGGCGCGATCGCGACACATCCGACTAATTGCTCCCGACGCCGCAGTCGCAACGCTTGATTGCCTTGGGCTGTACGCCCCATAATCGGTAAATTTTGGTCGTTAATTTCAAAGCGTAATAAGCGCCCGTTACTGGTAGCGATAATCAGATCATCAGTGGATTGAGCCAGGGTAACATACGCCAGCACATCCTCCTCTTTGAGTTTAACCGTGGTTAAACCCCGTGCCGTTAGGTTGAGTAACTCTGTCGCAGGTAGACGCTTCACTCGCCCCTGTTGGGTGAGCAAAATCAAGCTGAGAGACTCAGTGAGTTCTTGGGGTCGAAAATGGGCGATAACGGTTTCAGATTGAGCCGCATCAGGGAGGAGACGAGTTACAGGGATGCCTTGCTTTCGCCCTGCGGCTGGCGGGATATCTTGCACTTTCAAGGGGTAGGCTTTGCCTCCACTGGTAAGGGTGGCAAATTCTGACGCCGTGGTGGTTTGCTGGGTCTGAACCACAAAATCATTCCCATCTTTGATCGAGGGTTTAGATTTGGGATCAGGGGCAGAACGCAGGCGTTGTACGTGTCCTTGATAGGTAAATTCCAGAACCGTTTGTTCAGCTTCCGTTTCGATCAGATTAGGCGATGGGGATTTCGAGGCAGAGGCTTTCGGGTTGTCTGAGGTTTTGGTTTTCTTGGGGGTTTGTTTTTCCGATTTTGGCTGTTTTGGTTCTTTGAGAGATTGCGCTGACCGGATCTTGGTGCGACGCGGATCAGCGTATTTACGTTTGAGCGATCGCAACTCTTTTTTCAGGGTTTTGAGGAGTTCATGTCGGCTACTGAGTAATTCCTGGAGGGTTTCAATGCGGGTGGTGAGTTCCTCAAATTCGGTTTGGAGTTTTTGCCGTTCTAACCCCGTGAGGCGGCGCATCGGCATGGCGAGGATGGCATCAGCTTGACTCTCACTCAGGTTTAATTGGTCTTGAAACCGAGTCTTGGCGGTTGTACCATCAGGTGCATGGGTGAGGATTTCAATCACGCGAGTGAGTTGATTTAAGCAAACCAATAATCCTTCCACCAGATGACGCCGTTGTCGTTTCTGGTCAAGTTCATAGGTATATTGACGGGTCAGGGTTTGTTCCCGGAACCGTAAGAATTCTTCCAGACATTGCCGTAGGGGTAGCTGGCGGGGCTGTCCGTTGACTAATGCCAACATAATCGCGCCAAAGTTACTTTGTAGGGGAGTTTGTTTGTAGAGGTGTTTGAGAACATCTCTGGGATGAGCATCCCGTTTAAGTTCCACAACCACCCGCATCCCCTGGCGATCGCTCTCATCGCGCAAATCAGAAATTCCCTCTAAGCGTCCATGATTGACCAGATCGGCAATTTTTTCAATCCAAGCCGCTTTATTCACTTGATAGGGTAACTCTGTGACAATGAGTGCCGTGCGGCGATGACGGCGAGTGCGACCGACTTGAATCTCTTCCACCTTGGCAATTCCCCGCACCGGAATAATGCCGCGTCCACTGCGATAGGCATCCCGAATTCCCGACGTATCGATAATTTCACCCCCCGTGGGAAAATCGGGTCCGGGAATTAATTTCCACAATTTTTCATCCGCCAGATCCGGGCGATCAATCAAGGCGATTAACCCATTCACAATTTCGCCCAGATTATGAGGCGGAATATTCGTTGCCATGCCAACCGCGATGCCAGAGCAACCATTGAGCAGTAAAATGGGTAGTTGAGCGGGTAAAACCACAGGCTCTTGTTGAGAGCCGTCGAAATTATCGATAAAATCAACGGTTGCCTCGCCAATTTCTGATAGGAGGGCTTCATGACTAATGGGAGACAGCCGCGTCTCTGTGTAACGCATGGCAGCCGGTGGGTCGTTATCCACCGACCCAAAATTGCCATGACCCGCCAATAGTGGATAGCGAGTGGAAAAGTCTTGGACCAAGCGCACCATAGCATCGTATACAGCTTGATCCCCATGGGGATGATATTTCCCCAAAACATCACCCACTACGCGAGCGCACTTGCGGTAGGGTCTATCGGGGGTTAAACCCAATTCGTACATGGCATACAAGATACGCCGATGCACGGGCTTTAAACCGTCGCAAACGTCTGGCAGGGCACGCCCAACGATGACACTCATGGCATATTCAAGATATGACTGTTGCATCTCTGCATGGAGGGGCGTGGGAATAACTTGACCAGTCGCCAGCAGATTCAACTGTTTTGCCATGAGTTCTGTTTCCTAATTTCTAACCACAACGAGATGAAAATTTGATTTTTTTTGTGGCAACATTGCCCAGTCCCTGTCAGACTGATGATCAAACCGCACTTTTGTTGAAAAGACGACTTTCTTGATGCAACGCCCATGAAAACCGTTCTGATTGTAGAAGACGATCCCATTAATCTTCGCGTTTTTTCCAAAATTCTCACGAAGCGGGGTGGCTTGAATGTCAAGGGAACCGAAGATGTAGAGGAGGTCATGAAAATTGCCCACGCGGGAGATGCAGATATTATCTTGATGGATGTTTCCCTGGCTCACAGTGTTTACCAAG